>VBFR01000020.1 GCA_005889345.1 Chloroflexota bacterium | reverse complement strand
TGGTAGAGCGTGAGCTCGATCTGATCGGGCTGTTTGAAGCCCATGTTGATCGTCAGATGGCCCTGGGGATCGAGGTCGATGAGGAGGACGCGCTTCCCGAGCTCAGCGAGCGCGCATCCCAGGTTCACCGCGGTGGTCGTTTTGCCAACCCCGCCTTTCTGATTGGCAATTGCGATGACTCTGCTCAAACGGTGGTTAGACCTCTGTGCTGGAACGTGGTTGGCGCTATTTAACGGCAATACGGCGGCGGCGTCAAGCTTGAGCTTGTGGATAAGTGTATTTCATAGACTGAGGCTTGCGATGGTTTTCTACGCGCTGGCCGCGGCCGCCATCAGTGCGGCGTTTGCGCTGACACTGTGGACGCAGTACCGGGCGAAGCCACGCCCGTACTTGTTGGCGTGGTCGGTGGCGCTCGCGATTTATGCGGTAGCCGCGCTCACCGAGGTGATCGGGGCGGCAGCGGGTTGGAGCCCGCTGCTCTACCGGACCTACTACTACTTTGGCGGCATCCTGGTGGTCGGTGTCCTCGCGCTCGGCACGATTCATTTGCTCGCGCCCCGATTCGGGCGAACCGCACTGCTCGTGCTGGTTGCCCTCGCGGCCGTCGGCCTCGCCGGCACCCTGGGCGCCCGCCTCCAACCGAGCCTGCTGCAGACCCACGCCGTCCCATCCGTCGACACCATCCGTGTCGAACATGGCGCCTTCAACGCGGTCGCCATCCTGATGGCCGCGATCCTCAACATCGTGGGCAGCGTCATCCTCATCGGCGGCGCGCTCTGGTCGGCCTACGGCGCCTGGCGCAAAGGCGGCGCCCAATCGCGGCTGGTGGCCAACATCCTGATCGCCGCCGGCGCCTTCATCGTGGCGGGCGCCTCCACGCTCACCCGCCTCTTCCACGTGTACGAGCTCTTCTACGTGGGCCAGGCGATCGGCGTGCTGGTCATGTTCGGCGGCTTCTTGGCCGCCCAGCGGGCGCCCCGGCGAGCGGGCAACCTCAAGCCGGCGCCGTCGCGCTGAGTTTGGCAAAGAACTACCATTAGCTCGCCGTTGCAAGGACGGCAGCTATGACACACGGGATCACGTGTACCTGGTGGGCCGCGACCGATGGGCAGCCTCCGCCAGCAGCCGGCGACGGCCATGCGCCCGATCCGGATGCTCGACCAAGGAGGCTCAATGAAACTCGTCAAGGAATTACCCGAAAGCGATAGCCAGGAGGAATGGCTGGCGCGCGAACGCGCCCACCTTTCCCAGGTCCTCTATCGCTACACGCCGCTCGTCATCGATCGCGCCCAGGGCTCGTACCTCTACACGGTGGACGGGCGCCGCTATCTCGATTTCGCGTCGGGCATCGGTGTCACCAACCTGGGGCACGGGCACCCCGAGGTGGTCAAGGCAGCGCACGAACAGCTCGACAAGCTGGTGCACATCTCGGTCGTCGCCCATCACCAGCCGGCGATCGAGCTGGCCGAACGCATCGCCGCACTCGCGCCCGGCAACCTCGACAAGGTCTTCTTCGCGAACAGCGGCGCCGAAGCGGTGGAGGGCGCCATCAAGCTCGCCCGCTACACCACCGGGCGTCCCGGCTTGATCGCCTTCCAGGGCGCGTTTCACGGACGCACCTACGGGGCGCTCTCGTTGACGGCCTCCAAGGGTTACTACCGGGAGCGCTACGAGCCGCTGCTGCCGGCCATTTATCACGTCCCCTATCCCTATCCCTACCGCAACCCGACCGGAACGGACGAGGCGGCGACGCTCGACTATGTCTTCAACTTCATCGACGAGATGCTCGACACGCGCGTGCCGCCAAAGAACATCGCCGCCTTCATCGTGGAGCCGGTGCTGGGTGAAGGCGGATACGTCGTCCCGCCGCCGGCGTTCATGCCGCGGTTGCGCGCGCTCTGCGACCGACATGGCATCCTCCTGATCGCCGACGAGGTGCAGTCCGGCTATGGGCGCACCGGCAAGATGTTCGCGTCCGAGCATACCGGCGTCGTTCCCGACATCATGACGCTGGCGAAGTCGATCGCGTCCGGCCTGCCGCTGAGCGCCGTGGTCGCCACCTCGAAGCTGATGGATCAGTGGGAGCCGGCCGCGCACGGCTCGACCTTTGGTGGAAACCCGGTGTCGTGCGCCGCCGGCATCGCGACCCTCGACGTCTTCAAGCGCGAGCACGTGCTGGCGAACGCGACCGACAAGGGCGCGCAATTGATCAGTCGCTTGCGCGAGCTGCAGCAGCGCACGCCGGTGATCGGCGAGGTCCGCGGCCTCGGGCTGATGATCGGCATCGAGCTGATCAAGCAGGACGGAACCGCCGACAAGGACCTGCAGAAGAAGATCCGGAAGGTGTGCCTCGATTCCGGCATGGTGGTCTTGAGCTGCGGCCCGCACGACAACGTGCTGCGACTGGTGCCGCCGCTGAATATTTCGCAAGCGGAGCTCGACGAAGGATGGGAGATCTTGAATGGGGCGTTTCAGGAGGTGGCAGCATGAGCCAGACGATGACGAGCGAGCGCGGGCAGAAGACGGAAGCCAAGACCTATAAGAACTACATCGGCGGACGGTGGGTCGAGTCCAAGAGTGGAAAGACATTCACCTCGACCAACCCGGCGCACAAGGACGAGGTGCTGGGCGTGATGCAGGCGTCCAACGCCGACGATGTGAACGCCGCCCTGGAGGCGGCGCAAAAAGCCCTTCCCGGTTGGCGGCGCACCCCCGCTCCGGCTCGAGGCGAGATCGTCCTCAAGGCGGCCCTGATCATCGAGGCGCGCAAAGAAGAGCTGGCACGGCTGATGACGCAGGAGATGGGCAAGGTCCTCAAAGAGGCGCGCGGTGACGTGCAGGAAGCAATCGACATGGGCAAGTACGCCGCCGGGCTGGGCCGTCATCCGCACGGCGAGACGGTGCCGTCGGAGCTGCGCAACAAGTGGGCGATGACGGTGCGGGTTCCCCTCGGCATCGTCGCCTGCATCACGCCCTGGAACTTTCCGATGGCGATCCCCTCGTGGAAGATCTTTCCGGCGGTCATGGCCGGCAACGCGGTGGTTTTCAAGCCGGCTTCGGACACGCCCATCGTGGCGACCAAGCTGGTCGAGATCCTCGAAGAGGCGGGACTGCCGGGCGGGGTGCTGAATCTCGTCACGGGAAGCGGTAAGGACGTCGGCGACGTGCTGGTCAAGGATGCGCGCGTTCAGGGCATCTCGTTCACCGGCTCGACCGATGCCGGCCGGCACATCGCGGAGATCGCGGGCCGCAACCTCAAGCGGCTGGGGCTCGAGTTGGGCGGCAAGAACGCGATCGTCATCCTCGACGACGCCGACCTGCCGCTGGCCGTCGACGGCGCGCTCTGGGCTGCCTTCGGGACGTCGGGCCAGCGCTGCACGGCCGCCTCGCGGCTGATCGTCGACAAGAAGGTCGCCGGCGATTTCGTTGACCTCCTGCAGGAGCGGGCCGCAAAGATGAAGGTCGGCGACGGCCTGCAGCCGGACGTCGACATGGGTCCAGTGATCAACGAGGCGGCGCTCAAGAAAGTCCACGAGTACACCGAGATCGGCAAGAAGGAACATGCGCGCCTGGTGCACGGCGGGGACTTCGCCGGAAGCGAGGGCTGGTTCTACCGGCCGACGATTTTCGCCGACGGCCGCAAGGATATGCGCATGGCACAGGAGGAGATCTTCGGGCCCTCGACGCTGGTGCTACCGGTAAGCAACCTCGAGGAAGCGCTCGAGGTCGCGAACTCGACCCAGTACGGGCTCTCGATGTCGATCTACACCAACGACCTGCGCAAGGCCTTCCATGCGATGGACGAGATGCAGTCAGGCCTCGTCTATGTGAACGCGCCCACTATCGGGGCGGAGATCCAGCTGCCCTTCGGCGGCGTCAAGAACACCGGTAACGGCCACCGCGAGGCCGGCACGGTGGCCCTCGACGAATTCACCGAGTGGAAAACGATCTACGTCGATTACAGTGGCCGGCTGCAGCGCGCGCAGATCGATACGGGGGAATAGGCCCGCGGTCAGCACGCAGAACATCCAGTTCATCGACGTCGGGCGGCGGCGGGTCCGGTACCTCGACCAGGGATCGGGCCAGCCGCTGCTTCTGTGTCACGGGTTCATCGGCTCCCTCGAGAACTTCCATACCTGGGCCCCCGCGTTCAGCGTTAACCGGCGGGTGGTGATCCCCGACCTGCCCGGCTGCGGCGAGACCGCGGCCGGCGATCCACCGTTCACGGTGGCCTCGCACGCCGAGTTCCTCCATGCGTTCGCCGAGCGCCTGGGACTCGAGGGCCACGATGTCGGTGGCATCTGCCTGGGCGCGACTGTGGCCCTGGAATACGCCTCACGTTTCCCGGATCGGATCGCGCGCCTTGTCTTGCACACGCCGATCTACTCGCCGCAGACGCTGCGGACAGCGTTCAAGCGACAGGTTGCCGCCTTCACCGCCGGCCCCGTCTTCTGGATCGTCGACCGGCTGCGCCGCAACCGCGTGGTGTCGGATCTCTACAAGCGATTCCTGGTCGAAGGCCCGGGGGTCGATCCCTACGATGCGCAGGTGAATTTCGACAACCAGCTGCGCGCCGACGGGCGGGCCGCCCGCCAGTGGTTGCGCGACGGGATCACCCGCGACTATCGCGACTTCCTCAAAAGCTGGCGCAAGCCCGCCCTGATCGTGGTCGCGGCCGACGATCGAACCGTCGACGTCAACGCCATCCGCGGCCTGCGGGACTTGATGCCGCAGGCCGAAGTCCGGGTGATCGAATCAGCCGGACACGGGTGGACCCCCACGCTGATTGCCGCACAGGTCGAGGCCATTTCCGCGTTTCTGAAGGCGTGAGCGAGCAACCGTTCAACACCGCCGGACTGCAGCCCTGGGGCGGCCTGAAACCACCGTCGGCGGGCAGCCGGCCTGATGTTCGAATCCTCGGCGTACCCATGGACCGCGGTTCGGTCTACCGTCCCGGCGCCGCCAAAGCGCCGGCGGAGCTACGAAAGCTGTCTGCCATCTTCGCGCCCGTCAGCGAGCACGCCGAGTTGTTCGACACCGTCACCGTCCAGGACGATGGCGACCTGACGCTGGTCGATGGCGATATGGGCGCCAATGTCGACGCCGTGGCCGCAGAAATCGGAAAGACGCCGGAGGGCACCCTGCCGATCGTGCTGGGTGGCGACCACACCACGGTCAGCCCTACGTTGATTGCGCAGCAACGCCGCCTCAATGGACGGCTGAGCATCCTTTACATTGACGCGCATCCGGACCTGAACGACTCTTCTCGCCACAGCCGCTGGTCGAACGGCTGCGCCTTGCGGCGAGGCCTCGAGCTGGGTCAGATCGATCCGAGGAAGGTGACGCTTCTGGGGTGCCGAGACTACGACTGGGAAGAGGTGGAGTTCATCCGCAAGATGGGCGTGACGTTGGTTACGGCCGCGACCGCGCATCGCTGGACTGGCATCCAGCTTGCCGATGAAGTTGGGTCACGCATCGGCAGCGACGCGCTCCATATCTCGCTCGACATCGACTCGCTGGACCCGTCGATCGCGCCCGGGACGGGCGTACCATCGGCCGGCGGGCTCACCTCGCGCGAACTGCTCGATTTCCTGCGCCAGCTTCGCGGCGTGCGGCTCGCCGGGCTGGACGTCGATGAAGTCGCGCCGCCGCTCGACGTCGGGTACGTCACCAGCCTCGCGGCGCTCAAGTTCATCTTCGAGTACATCGGGATGGTGAAGCTCGCAAAAACGGCCTGACGTCGTCATCGTCGGCGCCGGCGTGATGGGCTGCAGCCTCGCCTTTTACCTGTCCCGAGCCGGCCGTCATGTCGTCGTGATCGACCGCGGTCGCATCGGCCAGGGTGCGACCGCCGCCTGCGCGGGTGGGATCCGGGCGCAGTTTTCCACGGAGATCAACATCCGCATGGGGATGGAAGCGAAACGTCTCCTGGCGCGCTTCGTGGAGGAAACCGGACAGACCGCGGACTTCCGTCCGGTGGGCTACCTCTTCCTTCTGACGAGCGACGACGAGCGCTCGCGCTTCCGCGCCGCGATCGAGCTACAGCGCGCCTGTGGCCTCGACGACGTCGTCGAGCTCGAACCGGCAGAGGCGCGCGCCATGGTGCCGGGACTCGAGACCGACGATCTCAGCGGCGCCACCTTCTGTCCGAGTGACGGGCTTGCCGGGCCGAACGAGGTGACCTACGGATTCGCGAACGCCGCCAGGCGCCAGGGCGCGGTGATTGTCGAAGACACGCCGATCGAGGCCTTCTTGACGTCGGGAGGCGCGGTGACGGGCGTGCGCACGGCCGCGGGGGAGATCGAATCCTCGCAGACGGTCATTTGCGCGGGGCCATGGTCCGCGCCGGTGGGCGCCATGCTCGGGCTGCAGCTGCCGATCGTCCCCTCGCGCCGGCAGGTCTTCGTCAGCGAACCCTTCACCGGCATTCGTCGGGGCAGTCCGATGACGATTGATTTTCACACCTCCTTCTATTTCCATTCCGAAGGCGAGGGCGTGCTCTTCGGCATGAGCGACCCGTCGACGCCGCCAGGCGACGACACCCGGGTGGACTGGTCGTTCCTCGACCGCATCACGGCGGTCGCCGAGCGACGCTGGCCGCCGCTGCTCGAGGCGCGCGTCAAAACCGCCTGGGCCGGGCTGTACGAGAACACCCCGGATTTCCAGCCCTTGATCGGACCATTGCAACCAGGACTGTGGATTGCGGGCGGCTTTTCCGGCCACGGGTTCATGCTGGCGCCGGTGGTGGGGAAGTGGCTGGCTGCCTGGATCGCCGATGGCGCGACGCCGGTCGACCTCAGCGCGTTTGCCCCGGACCGATTTGCCGCTGGCAGCGGCCTCCAACCCGAGCGCAACGTGGTGTAATGAGGCTCGCCTTGCGTCGTGGCGTCCTCCTTCTCGTGATCGCCGCCGCTTTGAGCGCCTGTACGGCGCCAGGGGTTTCGCTGCCTTTCTCCGAGCCCGCGGCTGCGGTCGTCGACGGCCACAGCATTTCGATGAAGGCCTACCAGGCGCGGCTGGAGGTGAGCCGTCACCGCGATCCGTTTGCAGGCATCCCCGAGGCCGTCCCCAGCCCGGCGCCCGCGCAGCGGCTGCAGAGCTTCACCATCGAGCAGTTGGTGCGCGAGGAGATCGTCCGGCAGGAGGCCGAGAAGCGAGGCATCAAGGTCGACGACCGCGCCGTCGATGCGCGCATCAACGCGCTCAAGGGCCAGGCCGGCGCCACGGCCTTCAATGCCGCCCTGCAGCGCAATGGGTTCACCAGTGACAGCTTCCGTTCCTATCAACGCGCGTTGCTGACCGAGGTCGCGCTGCTGCACGCCATGGCGAAGGACCGCGTCAACTCGGCGGCGCACGAGCTCAATGCCGGCCAGGCGTTTGCCGCAGTGGCGGCGCGCTGGAGTGATGACACGGGGACCTCGACGCGCGGCGGGGATGCGGGCTGGCTCCGTCCGGCGGACATCCCGGAGGCGCCGCTCGCGGCCGCGGTGCAGGCACTCGCCGCCGGAAGTGTGACCGGCGTCATCCCCACCAACAGGGGCTATGCGATCGCCACGGTGTTGGAGCGTCGCGGCGACCAGGTGCATCTCGCCACCATCCTGGTGCTGGCTCCCTCGGTGGACCTCTACAGCCCGCAGGGCACGCCGGCCTGGTTCACAAAGTTCATCGATGATCGCGAGGCGGCCCTGCATCGCGCGGGGAAGATCGAGCTCAAGGTCGGCAACCGTGCCGGCGGATGACGCCGAACGCTGGCGCGTCTTTCTTGCGATCGAGGTTCCCGACGCCGTCCGCGCGGCACTGACCGGGCCGCTCGGTTCCCTCGAGCCGCTCCGCGAGATCGTTCGGATCAATGCCGTCGAACGGATCCACCTGACCCTCCACTTCGTCGGCCACCTTCCGCGCACTGATGTGGAGCACCTGCCTGCCGCACTGGCCCTGGTCGTCGGAGGGCATCAGCGGTTTCGCCTCACCGCGGAGGGGGTCGGTGCCTTTCCGGGTATCGGGCGCCCCCGCGTGCTGTGGGCCGGCATCGCCGGCGCCGATCTGCCGCGAATGGTGAGCGTGCAGGTCGACCTCGGCGATGCGCTGCGAAAAACCGGCGTGGCGATCGAAGACCGGTTTCATCCTCACCTCACCCTCGCCCGCGTCGTCCGGCCGCCGAAGGCGACCGAACGTAACCTGCTCCGGGAGTGGTCCACCCGATGGGGATCAATGTCCTTCGGCGAGATACCCGTCGATCACGTCAACCTGATGCGTAGCCAGCTTGGTGGTGGACCGGCGCGGTACACGACGTTGGCGACGTTCGATCTACAATAGGGCCTCTCCAATGCGCCCATAGCTCAGCCTGGATAGAGCACCGGGCTACGGACCCGGGTGCGGGGGTTCAAATCCTCCTGGGCGCATTTTTTTCTAGCGGTGCGGCAGGGCCGCGCTTATGATTCGACGCGATGCCGCGCGCCGT
>VBFR01000191.1 GCA_005889345.1 Chloroflexota bacterium | reverse complement strand
CCTGATCGTGATGGGGATCAGTCACCAGAACCGGCCGAATGAAAGCCCGCTGGGGAGGGTCGCCGAGCACGTCGTTCGCAATGCCCATTGTGAGGTCGTCGTCGACCGCGTCCCGCGTCAGAAGGTCTCGCTCATCCCGTCCGAGTTCAACTAGACGCCTGGTAGAAGACGAGCACGGTCGCGATCGCGTTGCTCAGTCCGTGCAGCAGGATGGTGTTGCTCAGCCAGCCCGTCCTGGCGTAGATGGCGGCCAGCACGATCCCCATGTACATGAAGGTAGGCAGAAGGGCCACGCTCACCGCGGGGCTGGCGTGGGCGAGTCCGAAGGCAATCGCACTGAGCAGGACCGCCGCCCACAGCGGGACGCGGGTCCGCAGCAGCCGAAAGAGCATGCCGCGGAAGAACACCTCCTCGCAGATGGGGGCGGCGACGGCGGTGACCAGCAGCGCCAGGAGCAGCACGCCGATCCCGCGCGGATGCTGCACGAAGATCAGCCGGCTGTTGCCGGGAATGACCCGGCCACCGTTGAAGAGCGCTGCCGACGAGGCGGAGACGATGATGATGCCCAGGTACCAGGGAATCAGCAGGAGCAGCGTCAGGCCGAGATCGATCAGCGTCGGCCAGCGTAGCCCGAGAAATGCCAGGGGAGCGCGAAGGCGCCGGAGTGCCACGACGAGGCCTGAGCCGAAGGCGAGGTAGACGGCGAGCGCGGCACTCAGCGAGATCGTCTCCAGGTTGGCGCGGTACAAGGCCCGATTGCTGCGCACCAGGCCGATCAGCACGGCGAACAGCAGGATGATGCCGAGCACCGTGATGGCGATCACGGGCAGGAGGTCGAGCCAGCGGAGCCGGTCGGCCGCCTGTGGCGATGCGGCCGGGGGACCCCCTTCCATCGAGCTCATTATCCGCAGGCTGCGAGGTTCAGCCGGCGATGCGGTGATTGATCCGATCGCCGTACGGCAGGCCGAGGGTTGCCCGGATCTCGAGGCTCAGCCGCGCGAGAACGACCTTGGACTTCAGAAAATAGCGCTGAACGTTGGATGCGGTGTGCCACCACAGATTGTCTTCCGGCGTGGTGTTGCTCACGATCCAGATCGGAATCGCACCGGCCACGGAATCATCGGCCCAGCGCTCGATCAATTCCCGGCCATCGATGTCCGGCAACCGGAGATCGACCAGGATCAGGGCCGGCACACGAGCGCGAACGAAGGTGTCCGCGTCGTGACCGGTGCGGGTATGCTCGACAGGGATGCCATCGTGGCGAAGCTGCACCAGGTACAGATCGGCGAGATCCTGATCGTCGTCGATCAACAGGACCCTCCTCTCCCTTGCCACACCAGCGACATTAAAAGGGAAAGGTTGCGGGAGACGTTGCGTCGACTTGCTGAGCCTGTTGCAGCGGCTGCGGGTCAGGCGGCCGGTCGCATCCGGTTTTTTGCGGTGCGATAGGCATCGTAGGCGCAGAAGGCCCAGAGCCCAAGGCCCCCGAGGTCGAGCGGAATCCCCAGCGCCGCACCCACCACCGTCAGGTCGAGCTCCGTGCCGACCACGATCGGACCGACGATGGCGGCGAAGAACGCCAGGCCCTTGACCGGTGCCCCCGCGTACCAGTGACCGAGGCCTGGAACCAGCGAGAGCCGCGCCGCCCGGCCGGGACTCAGCGGCCGGTTCTTCTTGAACCGCGGGGTGCCATCGATGATCTCGCCACGGAGAGGCTGCATGCATCAAGCGTACTACGTTTTTCCACAGATTCAAGGCATGCCCGCATGTAGCAATTGTCAGGGTCGCGGGATTTCCCGCGTGTAGCATTACCGACGGTGCCGGCACCCGAATCGCCGTCGGTCCCCGTGACGGTCGTGGTCCAGCAAGGGGTCGCCCGCGTCAGCCTGGATCGCCCACCGCTCAACGTGCTGGACATCGACATGCTGGGACGGCTCAATGATGCCTTGCGACAGTGCGACCAGCCGTCGGTCCGCGTCGTCCTCCTCGCGAGCCGCCAGCCGCGCGCCTTTTCCGCCGGCGTCGACATCGCCGATCATGCCCCGGACCGCCTCGACGCGATGTTGACGGCGGTCCGAGAGAATGCCCGGCTGCTGCTCAACCTGGAGCCGGTGACGCTCGCCGCCGTCCATGGATCGACGCTCGGCGGTGGGGCGGAGATCGCACTGCTCTGCGACCTGGTGGTGGCGGCCGAGGACACGGTTTTCGGTTTTCCCGAGGTCACCCTCGCGGCATTTCCGCCGGTGGCGGCCGCCTGCCTTCCGGAGTTGGGCCCCCACCACCGCGCGATGCGATGGCTGCTCGGCGAGACGATCGACGCCGGCGCCGCGTATGACGCCGGGCTTTTGACCCGCGTCGTCCCACGAAGCCGGCTTGTCGAAACCGCCGACGAGCTGGCGGGAACGTTGGCCGCGTTCAGCAGCGTCGCCGTGCGCGCGCTCACGGCGGCGACCCGCCGGCGCCGTGCGGTGGCGATCCTGCAGCACCTCGATGACGCGATCGACGTCTATCGCGCGACGATCGGACGGTCTCAGGATGCGCAGGAGGGCATCCGCGCCTTTCTGGAAAAGCGGGCGCCGGTCTGGAGCCACCACTGATAGAGAAGCAGAGCTCGCTGCGCGACGCGATCGCTCAACATGTTCACGACGGCGACGCGATCGCGCTCGGGCTGGCGCTCGAGTCGGGGATCCCGTTCGCCGCCGTCCACGAGATCATCCGCCAGCAGCGGCGTGACCTGACGCTGATCGGTCCTATCTCCGACATGGCGTTCGACCAGATGATCGCGGCCGGCACGGTGGCGAAGGTGATCGCGGCCTGGGTGGGAAACGTCGCCGGGGGATCCGGATACGGCTTCCGGCGGGCCTACGAACAGGGCCAGCCGCGGCGCATCGTGATGGAAGACCACTCCAACTTCACGGTCGGATTGGCCCTCAAGGCCGCGGCGATGGGTCTCCCCTATCTGCCGACTTTCAGCGGGCTCGGTGGCGATATCGTTCGAGGTCACCCGCGCATTCGGCCCATCGACGACCCCTTTGGCGGCCCCGACCTGCTCGCGGTCGGCGCCCTTCGGCCGGATGTCGCCATCATCCACGTCCAGCGCGCCGACGCGCAGGGCAACGCCCACCTGTGGGGGAACCTCGGCCTCACCGTCGAGGCCGCCTACGCCGCGCGCCGAACTATCGTGATCTGCGAGGAGGTGGTACCCGAAGCCGTGATCCGCAGCGATCCCAACCGCACCGTGATCCCGGGCTTCCTCGTAAGCGCGGTGGTCGAAGAGCCTGGTGGCGCCCTCCCCTCCTCGGTGCAGGGTTACTGGCGGCGCGACTTCGAGCCGTTTCTCGCCTATCACCGGACCTCGCGCACGCCCGAGGGGTTCCAAGCCTGGTTGCGTGAGTGGGTCCTCGATCTCCCCGACCGGCCGGCCTACTTACAGCACATGGGTCAGGCGGCGGTCGCGCGCCTTCGGGTCAGCGATCGACGGCTGGCGGCGGAAGCGAACTTCGCGCCATGACCTCGCGCTACACCCGGCGGGAGTTGATGGTGGTGGCGGCCGCCCGTGAGATCCGTGATCGCGAGGTCGTCTTTGTCGGCATGCGCTTACCCCTGCTCGGCTTCGGGCTGGCCAAGGCGACGCACGCCCCTGATGCGGTCGGGCTCTTCGAGAACGGCGTCATCCGCGACCGACCCGCCGAGACGTTCATCTACACGATGGGGGATCCGCCCAACATCGTGGGCGCCGTCGCCTGCCTCGGCCTGGTGGACGTGATGAGCCTGCTGCAACAGGGCCGCGTCGATGTGGGCTTCATCGGCGGGGCCGAAGTCGATCCCTTAGGCAACCTGAACACGACGCGGACCAGCAGCAGCGGCGCGCTGACCCGCCTACCCGGGAGCGGCGGCGCCGGCGACATCGCGTCGCTCGCGGGACGCACCGTCTTGATCATGGAGCACGAGCCGCGCCGGTTTCGCGAGCGGGTGGACTACATCACCTCCCCGGGCCACTTTCCGGGACGGCGCCGCGGCGGCCCTGCCACCCTGATCACCACGCTGGGCGTCTTCGACCTGTCCGCCGGTCGCGTCCGCGTCGCCAGCCTGCATCCCGGGGTCACGCCGGAGCAGGTGCGCGAGGCGACCGGCTTTCCCATCACGATCGACGACCATCCGCCCGCCACGGCAACCCCCTCCGCCGATGAGCTCGCCTATATCCGCCACGCCGATCCGGAAGGATTCTGGACCGGCGATAGCATGAAAAGCGGATGAGCACTGTCGCCCCCGCATGGTCACCCACCAGGGACCAGATGCAGAGCAGCCGGCTGTGGCGCTTCATGCGCGAGCATCAATGCGCGACCTACCCGCAACTCTGCGAAAGGGCGGCGCGTGACCCTGACTGGTTCTGGGACGCGCTGGTCAAGGAGCTGGGCGTCGTCTGGTCCCGGCCCTACCGCGCGGTGATGGATACCTCCGCGGGCCTTCCCTTCACCCGGTGGTTTCCCGGTGGACTTCTCAATGCCTATGACTCGGCCGTGCTGCGCCACCGCCGGTCCGATCCGGACCGCCTCGCGCTCATCGGTGAGACCGAGCCGGGAACGGTCCGGTCGCTCAGCTACGCGCAACTCGAGGACGCGGTCGAGCAGACCGCGGCCGGGCTCCGCGCGATCGGTGTCGGGCGCGGCGTGGCGGTGGGCCTCTATCTGCCGCTGGTGATCGAGAACGCCGTCGCCCTGCTGGCGTGCACCAAGCTCGGCGCCGTGGCCGTTCCCCTTTTCTCGGGCTTCGGCGCGGAAGCGATCCGCCAGCGACTGGCCGACGCCGACGCACGCGTGCTGATCACCGCGGACGGCGCCATTCGTCGCGGGCGCGCGGTCGCGATGAAGCCGATCGCCGACGAGGCCGCGGCGGCGCTGCCCCACCTGACGCACCAGGTCGTGGTTCGCTGCGCGGGCATCGAGGTGCCCATGCAGCGTGGTCGTGACCTTGCCTGGGACGACCTGGCCCGACCAGAACGGGTGCCGACCGAAGCGATGCGCTCCGACGAACCGCTGCTCCTTCTCTACACGTCGGGAACGACGGGTCGCCCGAAGGGCACGGTGCACGGCCACGCTGGGCTTCCAATCAAGGCCGCCCAGGACTGGGCGTTCGGGATGGACGTCCGGCCGGCCGAGCGTGTGATGTGGGTGACTGACATGGGCTGGGTGATGGGGCCGCTGCTGGTTTTCGGCAGCTTGATGCTGGGCGGCACCGCGGTCCTCTACGACGGGGCGCCCGATTATCCGGAGCCGCGGCGCGTCTGGTCGGTCGCGCATCGTCAGGGGGTGACTCACCTGGGCATCTCCCCCACGCTCACCCGTGTGCTGATGGCCTCGGGCTCAAAGGCCCTCCCGGCCAACGCGCTCTCCCGGCTCCGCGTGCTGGCGTCGACCGGCGAGCCCTGGACCCCGGAGGCCTGGAGCTGGCTTTTCGAGGTTGTGGGGCGCGGCGAGCTGCCCATCATGAACTACTCGGGCGGCACCGAATGTGGTGGCGGCCTTATTTGCGGAAATTTCCTGACGCCGTCAAAGGCCGGCAGCTTCGCGGGTCCTATCCCCGGCATCGACGCCGCGGTCTTCAACGAGCACGGCCAGCCGGTGCGGGGCGAGGTCGGGGAGCTCGTGGTCCGACGCCCCTACCTCGGCATGACCCTCGGATTGTGGCAAGACCCGGAGCGCTATCTGGAGACGTACTGGTCGCGCTGGCCCGACGTCTGGGTGCACGGCGATTGGGCGTTGATCGACGAGGAAGGGCTCTGGTACATCCTGGGCCGCTCCGACGACACCATCAAGGTCGCCGGCAAGCGGGTGGGACCGGCGGAGGTCGAGGCCGCCGCGCTCGACGGCACCGATGTAGCAGAGGCGGCTGCCGTGGGGATTCCGGATCCACTCAAGGGTCAGTCGGTGGTGGTGTTCGTCGTGCCGCGGCCGCATGCCGACCCGGGGTCGATCCCCGCGGCGGTCTCACGCAGCATCGAACGCTCGCTGGGAAAGCCCTTCAAGCCGGCTGGAGTTCACGTGCTGCCGCGGCTGCCAAAGACCCGCAACGGCAAGATCCTCCGCCGTGTCATCCGCAACGTCTTCACCGGCGACCAACCCGGTGACCTTTCGGCCATCGATGACCTCGCAACCCTGGACCCGATTCGCGCGTTGCGTTCGGATTTTCCCTCCCCCTCTGGGGGAGGGCAGGGTGGGGGTCGCTAGCGGAAGTACTCGCGCATGGCCACGCTGCTCGACCAGCCGGCGGCGCCGAGATGGGCAAGGCCAAAGCCATCCTCGATCGTCCGCAGCAGGCTGTAGTGATTCTCGGCGATGCTCGAACGAGCGGCCGCGATCGAGCGCGGGGAGATGACCAGGGTCGCCACGTGCCCGCCCCAGGCGTCACCGCAGCAACTGGCATTGCTCGATCCCTCATCCCAGGTGATGAAGAGCACCCCGCCGTTGCGGAAGGCGGCCGAGCCGGTAATGCGTGGAACGACGTTGCCAAGCCAGGCATCGCCGGTCGAGACCGCGCAGTCGTGGGTGTCGTTGCACATGTTGGGAGTGATCCAGACGAAGTTCGGGACCTGGCCGGTGCTCATGTCCACCCCGAACTGCGTGAACGGCACAACGTGGGCGGCGCACCGCGGCGCGTTGTCGCGAATGTCCGTGTAGTACATGAAGGGGTTGTGCTTCATCGCGTAGTTGCCCGCGGAAGCCCCCATGTAGCAGGGCGTGGGCATGTCTTCCATGTAGGCCTTCCACGAACGGCGGCTCGTTTCCACCTGGTCCGCGATGTTGGTTGCATTCACGTAGCAGGTGGTGCAATCGCTGGTGATCCCGAACGTGCTCCCTGCCGTGAGCGCGAGGTAGTTGGGCAGGCTGGGATGCGAGGCGGCGAAGTAGTTGGTGGCCAGGCCGTAAGTCGCCGCCAGGCTGTTGACGTACGGCGCGTCCGGACGCCCGATCACCGAACCGTACTCGTGGTTCTCCATCACGATCACAAAGATGTGCGAGAAGGCAGGCACCGCGGCCGGCGCGGGCGCTGGCGGCGCGGCATGGCCTGGGGCGGTCGGGCCGGCGGTGGCCGCTACCCCCGCAGAGGTGGCCGCGGCTGTGGCGGGGCTGGGTGCAGGCGGCGCGACCCGGTTGGCCAGCTGGGCCTGGTGGTCTTCGAAGTCTCGGACAGATTTGGCCGCCGACGGGCTGATGTGGCTGGTAAGGCTCGCGAGGCTGGTGGACTTCAGCGGGCTGTGCCCCAGGACGAGGGTCACGGGGACCGCCAGCACGGCGGCAGCGCTGAGGACGACGACGGCGGTTCGCAGGCTGAGCAATCTCATGACCCGATTGACGCGATCGAGGCCGCCCGTCTTGCGGATTGCACGTTGCGTGACACAACGTGCAGGTGAATCCATTTGGCCGGTTCTCACGTTGTATAGAGGTAGGAGAGCCATGATGAAACCGCTCAACGCCGAGATGGCCGCGCGCGCCTGGGAATTTGCTCAGGGCCTCGACCTCGAGGAGTACCGCCGGCTCCAGGGCGAGGTTCGCAATGCCTGGCCGGCGACGGCAAAACTCAACGGCCTCGACTTCGACCGGGCCTTCCTCGCCTTCATCGCCGAGCGCTGGCTCGACAAAGCCGCGTAAGTTCACGACAAGTACGTCGTTACTCGCGCAGGCCCGGACATGTCCATCAACGATGGCCTGGCGCTCATTCGCCGGCATGACTTCGAAGGCGCACTGCCACTGCTGGCCGCCGAGGTGCGCAAGCGTCCTGATGACGCCTACGCCGCCTATTACCTCGCCTATGCCTTCGTTGGCGCCCAGGACCCGCAGCCGGCGGTAACGCTGCTCGCCAAGATCATCGAGGTCCATCCGGATTTCACGGACGCCCACACCCTGCTGGGCCTGGCGCGCATCCGCACCTCCGACTTCGCGGGCGCCACCACCGAGTACGAGGCCGTTCTCGGGCGGGAGCCCAAGAACCCGGCCGCCCTGCTGGGCATGGGCATGATCGCTTACTGGAAGCGCGAGACCGCCATGGCGGAGGATTACCTCGACCGCGCCGTGCGCGGTGATCCGGGGGCGCGCGACGCGCTGGTCTTCAAGGCCGACCTGCGCTACGCGGGCGGCGACGTCACCGGTGCGGTCATGCTCCTGCGCGACGCGAAGCGCCTGCGCCGGCCATCCTTGCCAGAGGTCTCCGATGCCGAGATCACCGACCGCCTGTTTCGCTACGAAGCGGCGCTGCAGCCACTCCGCAAAGCGCGCGGCGGGCTACCCGAGATGCCCGGCTGGGTGCTCTGCGTCATCGGTGTCACCCTGGCGCTCACCTTCATGGCGTCGGCTGGCCTGCCCGGTGCGTGGAATGGGATGCGCCACTACCAGGACGGCAAGGCGCGGCTGGCGACCCTCGACTATGCGGGCTGCGCCAGCGAGATGGAGCAGGCCGTCGAGGCGGCGCCGACGTCGCCCAAAGCCTGGGCCTACGAAGCCTATTGCTATCTGCTCGACAAGGACGCCAGGGCCGGGCTCTCCGCCTGGTACACGGCCCGCACGTACGACCCCGCGATCACCCTCGATACCAAGGCCGAGCAGCAGGTGCTGCTCCTGAAGATCAAGGTGGCCAGCGAGCCGCCGAAGGTCGCGAAATGAGCGGAGCCCTCGACCCCATCCAGGAAGACCTCCCGCTTGACCTGACGCAGTCACCCACCAAGCTCCCCGCGCCGCAGCGAACGGTACGGCAGCCCGGCGGCGGACTCCCACCCTCGCTCCTCGAGCAAGTGCTCGCGCGGCTGCGCGCCATACCCTGGGCCCGGTTGCGCGCCAAGGCCGCGCCCGTCCTGCGGACCGGCGCCGGACAGCTCGGAACGGCGGCCAAGGTCGCCGTCACGCGCGGCAGCACCGTGGCCCGGGTGGCCGTGAAGCGCGGCACACCGTATGCCGTGCAGCTCGCCAAAGGGACGGCCCGGATCAGCTTCATCCGCGCCTTCCCCCTCCTGGTCGCGCGCACCATCCACCTCTTCGGCTTTCCCGGGGTCGTATTTCGAACGGCCATCCAGTTCACGATCGCCCACCGCTCAGGCCTTGCGATCGACGAGGTGGTCTACTTCCGGGTCGACGACCCCGCGGGGTATACCGTCTATGAAGCACCGCCGAAGTTGGGCACGGCGATCGCGATCACCTACCTGCCCACGCTGGTGCTGGCGATCCTGTCCGTGCTCTGTCTCGCCCCGGCGCTGACGCCGAGGGCAATCCTTCACCTGCCCATCACCTGGGTCACCTGGGTGCAGCTCTGGCTCGGACTCGCCTTCGCGTCGCACATGCTGCCGTCCTACGAGGAGGCCGGTCCAGTGGCGGAGCAGGCACGCGTTGGCGTCGTCAAGGCCGACCCGATCTCGGTCTTCTGGGTGATCCCGGCGCAGATCGTGGCGCTGCTGACCCGACTCGGCGGCATCCTGCCGGCCGTCGCGGGCGTGGCCGCCTGCTGGTGGCTGGCCAGCTCGATCTTCCGCTAAACCGGGCATTTCCCGCCACATCGTTTCCTGTACGCTTCCCCGGTGGCCAGCGCCCGCATCAGGGGGTTACTGTTCAGCCTGCTTGCGGCGACCTTCATGTCGGGATGCGGCGGCGACGCGAATTCACCACCTCCCCTGCAGGCGACCGCGTCGTCGTCGGTGGGCTGCAGCAAGGGCGAGGGTTATCAGCACACCACGCTGGGCTACCACTTGTGCTTTCCCACCGGGTGGATCTCGCGCGACTACACGGCCGAGCCGGGGGCGGGCGGCGCGGTCAGCGTGGTGGTATTTGGGCCGCCTTCGGCGGTACCATCCCACGTGCCCGCGTCAGGTTCCTTCACTCCCCCGATCGAGGTGCGGGTCGTCGCCGGACCGAAGGATCAAGTGGAGACGAGCCTCGCGCCGGGCAACGAGGTGAGCCAGACGAGGGTCGCCGCCATTGCCGCGGACAAGATCGTAGTCACCACGTCGGGCCCGGCCAGCGGTGCGGTGATCATCGTGTTCGAGCACCAGACCAACACGTACGAGATCGAGAAGGCCCCTGGCGGCGATGATGCCGCCTTCCAGTTGGTGCTCGACAGCTTCGCCTTCCCCTCGAGCTAACCGCCGGTGCATAGTTGGGTTGGAGGCGATCGATGGAACAAACGGGAGCACCGCTCGGGGCGACCCAGCAGTACCGACTTCGCGTGATCCGGCACACGGGCATGCTCCTCGCCTGGCAACAGTCAACCCGTCAGTACACCGGGACCTACGAACAATGTATGGCCGAGTACAACAAGGCGCAGCAGCACAATCTGCTTTTTGGATGGTGGAGCATCGCCTCGATCCTCTTTTTCAACTGGTTTGCCCTCATCTCGAATTCCCGAGCCGCTCAGCAACTCAGGAAGATCGCGGGCAAGCCCTGATCGGCCCTCGGCTCCGGCCGGCTGGTGGAGGCGGCGAGAATCGAACTCGCGTCCGAAGCAGCGTCCCGCAAGACATCTACGAGCGTACTCCCGGTTTTGCATCTCACCTACCCGGCTCCCCTGGGAGCGGATCCGGACAGGCCAGTCGCGGTATTGAGTCCCCCCAACGGCCGCGACGCCCGCCGGGAGCGAGTCAGCGGAGTTTACGCCGGGCTCCGCTCCTGCTGACGCAGAGCGGGCCGGCGCCGGGGATAAATCCCCGGGTGACTTTCGCTACTTACGCAGCGTAAGCCAGTTCGCGATTGGCGTTTATAGCCTTGCCGCTTTTACGTGCTCGGCGACACGGCTCGCCATCTTGCAGACCACTACCCCGTCGAGACCTGGCGCCCCCGCCAGCCTGTCGGAGCACTTCTAGTTTACCCCGGCAAGAGAGTCACAAACTTACCCCAGCATCCCCTACGGGGCGTTATAGGCAACCTCGTAGTAGACGTGGTCGTCCATAAAGAGTTCATGAACGGACCGAGCCGCTTCCAAAAAGAGGTCATCGTCAGCACCTGCTGAACTCTTCGTCATCCACTCCAAGACCTCCTGATATACCGGCAGTCCAATCACATCCTCGGCGCCCGGCATGTCCTTGCCTGCCGCCAATTCCGCCGGAATAAACACGAACTCTCCTCGGCGTATGCCGCGATGGATGGACCGCCGCTCCGCCTCCAGAAGCGGGTCCATCACGTCCGAAGACCGATCACCGAGAAGCGCCAAGGCGCCGGCGAGCGCGGCACGGGTCGTCCGACTCGTTTCGTGACGGAACAGCTCCATGACCAGCGGCTTGGCATCTGGGAGGTCGAACGGTAGGGCGGCGGCCAGATCGGCCATGGCGAGTCGCATCGCGCGGTCGGGCGCCTCCATGAACCGCCGCAACAGCGGCAGGATTTCGCGAACAGCCCGGCGAACCGCGGCCGTTGTGCCCGCTGGCGAGTAGGGCACATCTTTTCCCAGGCTGGCATCGGCGAGCACGGTGACCAGCCGCGGCCGACGAACCGAGTCGGGACTCGCGGCGATTCGTGCGATGAAGGGCATGGCTGCCGCCGTCGCGGTGTAAATCGTGAGCTGATGGATGAGCCCGAGGTCGTAAATCTCGGCGTGACCCTGATCCGCAACGTCTCGGTCTCGGGACGCCAGCTTCGTCAAGGTCGCTGGAACCGTGCCCGCCTCGCCGTACGCCGTCTGTAGGGTGTTCCAGGGAATCGCGTCGACTCCTTCCAGTGGTCCACCCTCGCCGCGCTCAGGCATTGGTCTCCATTGATTCATCCACAGTGCTTCTCCAATGATTCATCCACAGTGCTTCTCCAATTTAGCCCCTCCTCAGGCTGAACTGCGTACGGGTTTCTCCGTAGCCGGATGCGACGCCTGGACGGCGCACGCGCGCGGCCGTAAGTCGATTCCTTAGGCGGCGGGATCAGGCTATTTGCATGCGGACGCTGTGGCGTTGCCTGAAGGCTGCCGGCCCGAAAGCGGGTCAGTCGCTCGTGGAATATTCGTTGATCCTCTGCCTGGTCGTCGTCGTGCTCATCGTCATCCTCATGCTGATGGGCAACCAGGTACAGAACATGTACTGCAACATCTCGGGCGGCATCGGCGCCTAAGCCCTGGTCCGAACCGCCCGCTCGATCTCCCGTTTTGCGTCTCGCGCCGAAATCGCCTCGCGCTTGTCGTAGAGGCGCTTGCCCTTGGCCAGGCCGATCTCCAGCTTGACGCGGTTCCCTTTCCAGTAGAGCCGCAACGGCACGAGGGTCAGGCCTTTCTGTTTGATCGTGATGCCGAGGCGGATGATCTCGGCGCGGTGCAGCAGCAGCTTGCGCTCCCGCTTCGCCTCGTGATTAGAGCTATGCCCTCGTTCATAGGGACTGATATGGACGTTGACGAGGAACGCCTCTCCCCCACCGAAGCGAACGTAGCCTTCGCGCAGGTTGGCGCCGCCGTCGCGCAGCGACTTGATCTCGGTCCCCTGCAACTGGATGCCGGCCTCGACCGATTCGAGGATGAAGTAGTTGTGATAGGCGGCGCGGTTGCTGGCGATCGTCGTGTCGACATCGCGCTTCTTCTTCCCCACTAGCGCCGCCCTCGCGCCCAGGCTGCGGCGCTCATCACGCGCCCACCTGGCGGCTGCACCTCGTCGACCACATAGATACCATCCACGGTTTGGATCGGCAGGCCCTCGACGACCGCGCCATCGCGATGACCCCGAAGGACTTTGACGTCGACGCCCTTCAGTGTCATCCAGGTGCCGACCCGTCCGACGAGGGCCCGCACCTTCCGATCGATGTCCTCGGCGGTCATGGTGGTGGGATCCAGCTTGCCATCTTCGGAGCGAAGTCGCGGCGCGTACGTTACCCCAACTGCGGGTTGCGGTACCGGCTGAACGCGTCCCTCGACCAGGTCGTCAAGCGTCCGCACTAGCAACCGCCCCCCCACATTCGCGAGGCGACCCTCGAGCCGAGGGGCAATTTCTTCAGATGCCATCGGCACGCGCTCCTGGGCAAGGATCGGGCCAGTGTCGACCCCGATATCCATCTGCATGATGGTGACGCCCGTTTCGGAGTCACCACGCAGGATCGCCCACTCGATTGGGGCGGGCCCGCGATGGCGCGGCAGGAGCGAGGCATGAACGTTCACCGTTCCCAGCCGAGGTCCGTCGATGAGGCTCGCCGGTAGGATCTGGCCGTAGGCGACCACGACCATGAGGTCCGCACCGACCTCCCGGATGCGCGCCTGAGCCTCCTCGGTCCTGATGCGCTCCGGTTGGAAAACCGGCAGATGCATTTCGGTCGCCTGCAGCTTGATAGCCGACTGCAGCGTTCGCATGCCCCGGCCACCGAGGCGATCGGGCTGCGTGACGACCAGCGCGACGTCGTGACCCGCTTCGCGGAGCTGGTTCAAACTCGGACCGGCAAACATTGCCGTGCCGGCGAAGACGATGCGCAAACGCGCCCTAAGCGCCGACGAGTTCCGCTTCCTTCTCCTGCTCTTCGGGTTCCACCTTGCGCAAGGTGTCGAGGCTGGTCAGCCGGTCGGTGAAGAGGATGCCGTCGAGATGGTCGATCTCGTGCTGGATGGCGCGCGCCAGCAGCGCATCGCCCTTGACCTTCACCGGTTTGCCCTGGCGGTTGAGCCCGCGCGCTACCACCTGCATGTAGCGTTTGACTTCGCCGACGTAACCCGGGACGGAGAGGCAGCCCTCAAGTCCGATCTGCTCGCCCTCCCACTTCACCATCTCGGGGTTGACCAGGGTGTGGAGGTTGGTGTCGGTCTTGATCACCAAAACCCGCAACCCGACACCCACCTGGGGCGCGGCCAGCCCGACGCCCGGGGCGGCGATCATGGTGTCCACCATGTCGTCGATCAGCTTGCGGATGCTGCTGTCGACGCGGGCTACCCGCTTCGCCTTCTGGCGAAGGATCGGGGCTTCCTGGGTCAGGATGGGAAGGACGGCCATTATCAGTAACTTACATCGGGTCGACGTCGAGGCTCCAGCCCCGGCCGCGCGGTAAGCCGTCTGCCACCCGGTGCAGGTCGCTTCCCTTGAGGGTCACCTCAAAGTGGAATTCATCCTTGAGGCGGTACACAAACGCGGGAGAGGGTCCGAGCACCTCGATGTCGCCCAATTTGAGCAGGCCGATTGTAGCAGACAAATGTTCGGCCGCCGCCTTCGCCTCGCGTTCGGCGCGCGCCTCGTCGCGATGCCCGTAAGTCGCCACGATCAGCTCGGCGAACGGAGGGAATCGATACTGCGCCCGGATTGCACGCTCCTCGCGGAAGAAGCCGCGGTAATCGTGGTAGCGGGCGTGGCGGATCGCCGGATGATCGGGGGTGTACGTCTGGATGAACACCTGTGACGCCGCCCTGCCGCGACCGGCCCGGCCCGCCACCTGCGTCAGCAGGCTGAAGGTCCGCTCGGAGGAGCGGTAGTCAGGAAAGTGCAGGCTGGTGTCGGCATTGACCACGCCGACGGTGGTCACCTTGGGCAGGTCCAGGCCCTTGGCCACCAGCTGCGTGCCGACCAGCACGTCCGCCTCCCCCGAGCGCATCTGGTCGAAGACGAGGTCGGCCGCGTCCGGTGTCTTCATCACGTCCCGGTCGAGCCGAAGCACGCGCGCGTGTGGAAACAGTGTCCGGACTTCCTGCTCGATGCGTTCCGTGCCGACGCCGAAACTCTTGATGTAGCGGCTGCCGCAGGCCGGGCAGCGGCGTGGCAGCGGCTCGGTGCTGCCACAGTAGTGGCATTGCAGCCGGCCCAGCGACGCGTGGTAGACAAGGGCTACGCTGCAGTGCAGACACTCGCGCGCCTGGCCGCAGTCGCGGCAGAGCACGAAGGTCGCCAGCCCACGGCGATTCAAAAAGAGGATCGATTGCTCACCGCGCTCGAGTGACCCGCCGATGGCCGCTTGCAACTCGCGGCTCAGCGGGCTGAAGTGCTGCGCCGCGATCTCTCCGCGCATGTCGACGATAGTCACGGGGGGCAGCGGCCGCCCCTGGGCCCGATGCGGCAGCTCCAGCAGATGCTCGCGCCCGGCGAGTGCCGCGGCGTAGGTCGCGACGCTGGGCGTGGCGCTGCCCAGCACCAGGACGGACCGCGTTCGTTCCGCCAGCCAGCGGGCAACGGTCGGCGCATGGTAACGGGGGATACGGTCCTGCTTGAACGCGGACGATTCCTCCTCGTCGATCGCGATCAGCCGCAGGCGCGGCAGCGGGGCGAACACGGCCGCGCGCGGCCCGATCACGATGTCCGCCTCGCCACGGCGGATCCGCCACCACTCGGCGGCCCGCTCCGCCTCGGTCAGCGCGCTGTGCAGCACCGCGATCCGCCCGGGAAAACGCGCCGCAAAGCGCCCCACCGTCTGCGGCGTCAGCGCAATCTCGGGGATCAGCACGAGGCCCTGCCCCCCGCCGGCGAGCACCTGCTCGAGCAGGGCCAGGTAGACCTCGGTCTTGCCGCTTCCCGTGACACCGTGCAGAAGGAACACGTCCGACTCGTGGCGGGCGAGTGCGATCGCGATCCGCTCTCGGACCGCTTCCTGCGCCGGTTCGAGGACGATCGCCCCCGCCACACTGATCGCCGCGGCCTGCCGCAGGATGCGGCTCTGCCGTCGGCGCTTGACCGATCGCGTGACGACGGCGCGCACGCGGGGCGGAACGATCGCCCGAATCACCTCATCGAGCGGCACCAGGTAATGGGCGGCGACGAACCCGGCCAGTTCCACGAGCGGCGACGGCAGGACCGGCTCGGCGTCGAGCAACGCCTCGATCGGCTTGAGCTCGAGCACGGCCGGCCCCTGGTCGAGCGCGTAGACAAACCCCGTGACGGTCCGCTTTCCGAAGGGCACCCGCACCCGATGCCCCACCTCGATCAGGCCGGTCAGCGCCTCCGGAACGGCGTAATCGAAGAGCCCGGTCTGGCTGCCGACGCGCGCCTCGACCGCGACTTGCGCGACCGGACGGAGCGCCGTGTCAGCCGCCGCGGTTTCGGCCGGCATCGATCGCGTCCCAGATCCGGTCGGCCACCTCCAATTTGGGAAGTCGTGGCACGTCGGCGACAATGCCCGAAGGCGTGACGATGGTGACCGCGTTGAAGTCGCTCGCCAGCCCCTGGCCGTCGACCCCCACCTGGTTGGCGACGATCATGTCGAGCTGCTTGGCGCTGAGCTTCTGCTGCGCCTGAGCGCGGAGGTCCTCAGTTTCGGCGGCGAAGCCAACCCGGTAGAGCCCGGCACGGGGTCCCAGGGTCTTCAAGATGTCGACGTTGGGACGAAGTCGGAGATCCATCGGCCGGTCCGTGCGCCGAAGCTTCGAGGCGGCGACCTGCTCGGGGACGTAATCGGCGACCGCCGCCGCCATCACCAGCACATCGGCGTGGGCGGTCGCCTGCTCGAGAGCCTTCAGCATCTCGGTGGCGCTTCCCACCGCGACTTCTGTCATGCCTTCGGCGCCGGAGGGCACCGTGGTGACCAGGGTGACGTCGGCGCCGCGCGCGGCCGCCACCTCGGCGAGGGCGCGACCCATCTTGCCGCTGGAGAAATTCCCGACGTAGCGCACCGGGTCGACGGCCTCCCGGGTGCCGCCGGCGCTGACGACCACGCGCAGACCGTCGAGCGTGCGGCGACCGGTCAGCACAGCGCCGATGACGGCGACGATCCGCTCAGCTGAAGCTAACCGCCCCACGCCGGACTTCCCCGACGCGAGGCGTCCGCTCGCTGGCTCGACGATGACCGCGCGCCGCGCGCGCAAGGCGTTGAGGTGATCCTGGGTGGGCTGTTGGGTCAGCATCACGTCGTTCATCGCCGGGGCGATCACGAGCGGTGCGCGGCTCGCGAGCACCGTCCCCGAGACGATCTCGTCGGCGAATCCGAGCGCCAGCTTCGCCATGGTGTTGGCGGTCGCCGGAACGATCGCGATCACGTTGGCCCACTCGGCCAGCTTGATGTGGCTCTCTCCCCCGCCCTGGGGTGCGAGCCAATCCGCGGCGACCGGGTTGTAGGAGAGGGCTTCGAGCGTCAGCGGCGTGACGAACCGGGTCGCCTCCGGGGTCATCATGACGCGGACCTCGGCCCCGGCCTCGGTGAGCAGCCGGATGCACTCGATCGCCTTGTAGGCCGCGATCCCGCCGCAGACGCCGATCGCGACCCGGCGTCCCTGTAGCCGACCCTGCGTCATACCGCCGCCCGGCGCCGCTCGTGCTCCGCCGCGATCATCGCCAGGATCTCGCGGGCGGTCTCGTCGACATCGCGGTTGCAGACGACGTGCTCGTAGTCCTTGGCCAGGCCGAGCTCGATCAAGGCCTCCTTCTGGCGGATCTCGAGGGCCTCCGGTGACTCCGTGTTGCGGCCGGTCAATCGGTTGAGCAGTTCCTGCGTCGAGGGCGGCGTGATGAAGATGAAGAGTCCCTCCGGCATGCGCTTGCGAACAAAGGTTGCGCCCTGGACGTCGATCTTGAGGATGATGTCCTCACCGCGATTGAGGGCCGCCTCGACGCGGCGCCGCGACGTCCCGTAATAGTGGTCATAGACCTTGGCCCATTCGAGGAATTCCTTCTGCTCGATGAGCCGCAGGAATTCCGGCTCGCTGACAAAGGTGTAGCTATGGCCGTCGACCTCGCCGGGCCGCGGCGGCCGGGTCGTGTACGACACCGAGTAGTTGAGATGAGGCGCCAGCTCGAAGAGGCGCCGCAGGACGGTATCCTTCCCCACCCCGCTTGGTCCGGAGATCACGATCAAAAGCCCGATCCTGGGCTGGGTCATCTGATCACCGCATTTTACGTTCCGCTAGCGAATTCCACGCCAATTCGAAGTCGTCCGGCGGAGGCGTCTGCCAGGTCATCGATTTCCCGGTCCGGGGGTGTCGCAGCGTGAGGACCTCCGCGTGCAGCGCGGGCCGCCCGATGAGCGGCGAGCGGCGGCCGTAGGCGGAGTCGCCGAGGACCGGATGATGGATGTAGGCGAGGTGGACGCGGATCTGATGCGTGCGGCCAGTTCCGAGCGTGACCTCGAGGAGGGAGTGGCCACCGGCGACACCGAGCCGCCGGAACTCGGTGACGGCGTCGCGACCGCTGGCGACGACCGCCATCCGCTGGCGGTTTTTCGGGTCGCGCCCGATGGGGGCTTCGATCCGCGCTGCGGGATCGGCCACCTCCCCCACAACGATCGCCCGGTACTTGCGCGTCATGATCCTCCGCTGCAACTGGCGAGCGAGCTCGCGATGCGCGTCGTCGTTGCGCGCCACCACCATCAACCCCGACGTGTCGCGGTCGAGCCGGTGGACGATCCCCGGCCGTTCCGTGCCGCCGATGGTGGACCAGCCCGGGCCGCGGCCGAGCAAGCCGTGGACAAGGGTCCCGCTCGGATGGCCCGGCCCGGGATGGACGACGAGACCGGCTGGTTTGTCGATGACGATCAGGTCGCTGTCCTCGTAGAGCACGCGAAGATCCATCGGCTCGGGCTCGAGCCGCGTGGGAACGACGGCGGGCAGTTCCCAGCTGAGGCGATCGCCCGGGCGCAGACGGCTCCCCGCGCGCGCAGGCCCATCGTTGAGTCGGACGTGCCCCCCGGCGATCAAGCGCTGGACCTGGCTGCGGCTTTGGCCCGCGAGCAGACCAGCCAGGTATTGGTCGAGTCGCGGCGCGTTGATCGGGACGGTGTGCTGTTCGGCCGGCGTCAAGCGCGCCGCGGGCGGCCGCTCCGCCAGAGCGTGCCGACCAGCAGGACGGCGACACCGACCGTGATCGCCGAGTCGGCGACGTTGAAGATCGGCCAGTGCGGCACCTGGATGAAGTCGATGACCGAACCTTTGACACCCCGGTCATAGGCGTTGGCGATGGCCCCGCCGAAGACGAGCGCCAGCCCGAGGCGAGCCGACCAGTCACGAGCCGGCAAGCGCCAGTAATAGATAAGGATGCCGACCAGCACCACGGCAGAGATCAGCAGGAAGGCCACCCTGAAATTCTGGAAGAGGCCGAAGGCCGCCCCGGCGTTGCGCGTCACTGTCAGGAAGAGGACGTGGTCGACGACCTCGCGGGGCCCGTAGGGAACTCCGAACCGCTGTTCGACGAAAATCTTCGTGACGCGGTCGACGATGACGACAGTCGCGGCGATCACCGCCAGCAAAAGGTAGCCGCGAACCCGGCTCAGTTCCCTGCCACCCGGACGACGCTCACGCGCAGGTCGTTCCCTTCGATTTGCAGAGTCTCTGTCGAGGCTCCATCGGGTGCCGCACCCCGCGCGACAGCCACCGCCAGGGTTTCCGTCGCGATGTAGTCACGCCAGCGCTCGAGTGCTTCGGCGAGGATGCCATCCCCCTCGTAAAAAAGTCGGATGCGATCGTCGATGGCAAACCCGGATTGCTTGCGCAGCTCCTGGATCTTACGGACCAGATCGCGAGCCAGTCCTTCGAGCTTCAGCTCCTGGCTGATCTCGGTGTCGAGCGCGAGCCCACCGCCCTCACCCTGGTAGCGCGCCGCCTTGATGTTCAGCTCTTCGAGGAGGATCGCCTCGAGCCCGGGATCGAGAGGCCGCTCGGCGATGGTCACGGCGCGCAGCGGCTGGCGCACCTTGATGCCGGCGGTGTTGCGGGCGGCGAGCCCGGTCGCGACCAGCCGTCGAACGACCGCCATCTGCCGCCGCAGCTCCTCATCCCGCCACTCGGGGGCGGCTGCCGGCCAGTCGCTCAGGTGCACGCTTTCCGGGTTACCGTGGCGGCCGGCCGCCAGGTTGCGGTACATGGTCTCGGAGACGAAAGGCATGAACGGTGCCAGCAGCTGGGTCAGGTTGACCAGCACCTGGTAGAGCGTCTGGTAGGCGCTGCGCTTGTCGGCGTCGGACTCCGACTTCCAGAAGCGGCGGCGGGAGCGGCGCACATACCAGGTGGAAAGATCCAGCACGAAGGCTTCCAGCCGCCGGGCCGCGGTCGGTGGATCGTACGCCTCCATCGCCTTCTCCACGTCGGCGATGGTGACGGCCAGTTCCGCGAGCAGCCAGCGATCGAGCTGCGCTCGCTCGCGCACCGGGACCGCCGCGCCGGCGGGGTCGAAGCCGTCGAGCCTGGCGTAGTTGGCGAAGAAGCCGTAGGTGTTCCAGAGGATGAGCAGGAAGCGGCGCACGACATCCTGGACCGAGGCCAGGTCGAAGCGATAGTCGTTGCCGATCGCGACCGCCGAGAAGAAGTACCAGCGGGTCGCGTCCGCCCCGAACTTGGACATGACCTCCATCGGGTCAACCGAGTTCTTGAGCGACTTGCTCATCTTGCGGCCCTGCTTGTCCAGCACGGTGCCGCTGACGATCACGTTCTTGAAGGCCGGCTGGTTGAACAACATGGTGCCGATGGCCAGTAAGCTGAAGAACCAACCCCGCGTCTGATCGACGCCTTCCGCGATGAAATCGGCGGGGAAGCGCTCTTTAAAGAGCTCCTGGTTCTCGAACGGGTAGTGATACTGGGCGGTCGGCATCGAGCCGGAATCGAACCAGACATCGATCAGGTCGGTAACCCGGCGCATTACGCCCCCGCATTTCTTGCAGGGCAACGTAACGCGATCGATATAGGGCCGGTGCAGGTCGTCCTCGAGCGTCAGACCTAGTTCCGTCACTGAGCCCACGCAGCGCCGTTCGTCGCACTGCTCGCAGACCCAGATGGGCAGCGGTGTGCCCCAGTAGCGCCAGCGCGACAGCGACCAGTCGACCAGCGTCTCCAGCCAGTTCGCCATCCGTCCGGTGCCCACGTAAGGCGGGACCCAGTTCACGAGGTTGTTGTTCCGGATCAGCTCGTCCTTGACCGAGGTCGTCTTGATGAACCACGAGGTCAGCGCGTAGTAGAGCAGCGGCGTCCCGCAGCGCCAGCAAAATGGGTAGGTGTGCCGGATCGTCTCCGCTCGGTACATCAGGCCGCGCTGGGTGAGGTCCTCGATGATTTTTGGGTCAGCCTTCTTGACGAAGAGCCCGGCGAAGGGCTCGACCTCTGGCTTGAATCGACCGGAGAGGTCGACGACATGGCGCACCGGGATGCCCTTCTTCAGACTGAGCTCGAGGTCGTCGACGCCGTAGGCAGCCGCCGTGTGGACGATGCCGGTACCATCCTCGACCGAAACGAAATCCGCGTCGACCACGAAGAAGGCCGGCTTGTCGGGAATCAGGTACGAGTAGAGCGGCTTGTAGCGCTTGCCGAGGAGGCTCTTCGCGTCAAGCTCCGCCTCAACCTCGTACGGCCCCTGCAGCACGGACAACCGGGCCCTCGCCAGGATGTAGCGCTCGTCGCCCTGCCGTACCCGCACGTAAGGGATATCGAGTCCCACGGCGAGGGCGACGTTGCCGGGGAGCGTCCAGGGGGTCGTCGTCCAGGCGAGGAAGTAGGTCTTGGGATTATCTTCGAGCTCGAACTTCACGTAGACCGAGGGATCCTCGACGTCGTCCTGGTACCCCAGCGCCAGCTCGTGGCTGGACAGCGGGGTCTGGTCGCGCGGACAGTAGGGCACGACCTTGAAGCCCTGGTAGAGCAGTTGCTTGTCCCAGATTTGCTTGAGGATCCACCAGACGCTTTCCATGTACGTGGTGTCTAGCGTCCGGTAGGCCTTGTCGAAGTCGACCCAATAGCCCATCCGCTCGGTCACCTGGGCGAACTGGTCGATGTACTTGAAAACGCTCTCCCGGCAGAGTTTGTTGAAGGCCTCGATGCCGAACTTCTCGATGTCCTGCTTGCCCGTGAATTTCAGCTGCTTCTCCACCTCGATCTCGACCGGCAGGCCGTGCGTGTCCCAGCCGGCTTTGCGCTCGACGTAGAAACCGCGCATCGTCTTGTAGCGGGGAAACAGGTCCTTGAGCGCGCGCGCCAGCACGTGGTGGATGCCGGGAAGATTGTTGGCGGTCGGCGGTCCCTCGTAAAAGACGAACGGCGGTCTCCCCTGGCGCTGCTGGAGGCTCTTGTGAAAGATGTTGCGGTCCTTCCAGAAAGCGAGCACCGCGAGTTCCAACTCGGCAAAGCCGGCGCGCGTCGAAACCTCCTGGAACATGGACGCCAATTCTAATGGGGGCTCTCTAGCCGAGGAACTGGCCGACGACGTAGAGCACCGCGATCGCGATCATCGGCGAGAAGTCCACGCCCAGCCCGGTGGGGATCACGCGACGCAGCGGGCCCAGGATGGGTTCGGTGACGTCCACCAGGAATCCCATGAACAACCCGTGGTAATCGCGGATGAACCAGGAGGCGGCGGCCCGCACGAAGATGGCAAAGATAAAAAGATAGATCAGGACCTGGGCAAAGGTGTGCAGGAAATTGATGGCGTTCTGCACTGCGGAAACTCAGCGCGGTCCGAAGAGCGCGCGGCCCAATCGTAGCATGGTCGCGCCTTCTTCAACGGCGACCGCGTAATCGTCCGTCATCCCCATCGAGAGAACCGGCAACGCGACGCCGAGTTGCTGACTCGTCGTGTCGCGCAGGGCGCGCAGTTGCCGGAAGACCGGCCGGACCGCCGCCGGATCATCGACCATCGGGGCGATCGTCATCAGCCCGCGAAGCCGCAAATGCTCAGCCGCGTTGACGGCCGCTGCCAGGGCTGGCAGGTCCGCCGGCGAGGCTCCCGTCTTCTGTGGCTCTTGCGCGACGTTGACCTCGATCAACACGTCCAGCGGTGACGGCATCCGCCGGTCGAGCGCCTCCGCCAGCCCGACGCTGTCGAGCGATTGGACCATCCGGAAGCGACCCTCGATGAACTTGACCTTGTTCGTCTGTAGGTGCCCGATCAGGTGCCAGTCCACATCGGCAGGGCCAATCTCGTCGATTTTGGGCAGCGCCTCCTGCACACGGTTCTCCCCGAGGATGCGCAGCCCCACCCCCAGGGCCTCGCGGATGCGCTCGACCGGAAAACCCTTGGTGACCGCCACCAACACGACCTCGATGGGATCACGACCCGCCCGCTCGGCACTGCGTGCGATCGTCTGGCGGACCGCCTGAAGGCGTGCGCCGAGCGAATCCGGCATCGCTCAGGGCGCGACGACGACCGAGAGGAAGCGTCCGGGACGGTCGCCACGATGGGAAAACCACCGCTCCTCCTCGCGCGTGCACCACCCCGGAGATTGGATTCGGTCCGGCGCGACTCCCTGATCCTCGAGCTGGAGCCGAAGGATGGCCTCGATGTCGAGGCGGACGTCACCGCGCTGCGTCTGGAGGTAGCGATCCTCGCGACCGTAGCGAGCGATGAATTGATCGGCAATGTCCTGCCCGACCTGGTAGCAGTCGGCGCAGATCCCAGGTCCGATCAGGACGTCGAGCTGATCCGGCTCGCTGCCGTAGGCGAGGTGCAGCGCCTGCACGGTTTGGGTCGCAACACCCGCGAGCGAGCCACGCCAGCCAGCATGCGCCCCGGCGACGACCCCGCGGTCGGCGTCGAGGAAGAGCAGCGGATAACAGTCGGCGTGGTAGGTCACGATCGCCTGGCCGGGAACATCGGTGGCCAGGGCGTCGGTGTCAAAGACGCATTGCCCGCCTTCCGGCTGCCGCCGGTGAAAGGTCACGACGTTGGCCCCATGCTCCTGGACGGTCATCAGGGCTCGCGCGAGGTCGAAGCCCAGCTGGTCGGCGAGCTGCTGGCGTCGCTGCATCACCAGGTCGGGATCGGTCGACCCGGTGAGCCCCATCGAGCCGAGGACCCGGGTACTGAACCCGTGGCGGGCCGGAAATCCGGCGACGCTGACGACGGAGGCGAGCTCAACGGTTGTCAGCGATTCAGCCTCGCTTTTCGCGCGTGAGGAGCTGATCGATTTCGTGCTTGACTTCCTGGAGATCCATGAACGACCGGTAGACGGAGGCGAAGCGAATGTACGCCACCTCGTCCAGGCCGCGCAGCTTGTCCATCACCAGCTCGCCGACTTCACGGGAGGGAATCTCGACCTTGCCGCGGGTTCGGAGCTCGGCCTCGATCTCGTCCACGACGCGTTCCACCGTGCTGGGCGAGATCTCGCGCTTGGCGGTGGCCTTCATCAGGCCGGAGAACAGCTTCTGGCGGTCGAAGTCTTCGCGGCGGCCGTCCTTCTTCATGACGTAGAGCGGCACCGCCTCGATCCGCTCGTAGGTGGTGAAACGCTTGGAGCACTGCAGGCACTCGCGCCGGCGGCGGATCGACTCGCCCGTATCGGAGTCCCGGGAGTCGACCACCTTGAGGTCGATGTGACCACAATAGGGGCACTTCATCTCAGGTCAGTATCCCATATGTTGTGGTCTTGAATAGAGGGCGAGGACCGGCCCGCCGGCCGTCGCGAGTGGCGCGTTTACGTGCCATACGAGCGATTGAGGCGTTAGACCCGCTCCTCGCGTGCCCTCCTCGAACCGCTGGCGGGAATGAGTGAGAGGGCGAGGAGCGGGAAGGGGGCGCTCCTCGCCAGAGGTTAACGGCGACCGCGCAGAAAAGCGGGAATGTCGAGGTTCGACGGGTCGAAGCCCTTGTACACCGGGACGTCGTCGACCGGGGCCGGCCGGCTGTACTGCTCCTCGATCTCCCGGCTGGGCTCAGCTCCGACCACGAAGCCGGTGGCCACCACCGTGATCTTGACCTCGCCCGACATCTTCTCGTCGATGACGGTCCCGAAGATGATGTTGGCGTCCTTGTCGGCGGAGGCCCGGACGATCTCCGCCGCCTCATTGACCTCGTGCAACGTAAGGTCGGTGCCGCCGGTGATGTTGAAGAGGATGCCGCGCGCCCCATCGATCGACGTCTCCAGCAGGGGGCTGGCGACGGCATCGCGGGCGGCGTCCGCCGCGCGCTGATCGCCGCTACCGAAGCCGATCCCCATCAGGGCGGCGCCCTGTCCGGACATGACCGCCTTGACGTCGGCGAAGTCCAGGTTGATCAGGCCCGGCTGGACGATCAGGTCGGAAATGCCCTGCACCCCCTGGCGCAGCACATCGTCCGCGATCTTCAGGGCTTCCGTGAACGGCACCTTCTTATCGGTCACGTCCAACAGCCGCTGGTTCGGAATGATGATCAGGGTGTCGACCTTTTCCCGCAGCGTGGTGGCCGACTCTTCGGCAATCGCGCGCCGGCGCGAACCCTCGAAGGTAAAGGGCTTGGTCACGACGCCGATGGTGAGCGCGCCGTTGTTGCGGGCGATCTCCGCGACCACCGGTGCCGCACCGGAGCCGGTCCCGCCGCCCATGCCGGCGGTGAGGAACACCATGTCGGCGCCTTGCAACAGTTCTGAGAGTTCTTGCTGGCTCTCCTCGGCCGCCTCGCGACCGATCGTCGGATTGCCGCCCGCGCCCAGGCCTCGGGTGAGCTTCTTGCCGATGTTCATCTTGGTCTGGGCTTCCGAATGGGCGAGCGCCTGCAGGTCGGTGTTGATGGCGATGAACTCCACGCCGCGTAGCTTCGACCGGATCATGCGGTTGACGGCGTTACTGCCGCCACCACCGATGCCGACGACTTTGATGCGGGCGTTCCCCTCCAGGGTCCGGTCGACGTCGCGCATGGCTTCCTCCTTGTCGCGCTCCAGGCGCGCCCTTACGAACCGTTCGGCTGACACTCGCGGCCCCTGGCCTCCGCCGTAATCACCAGGGATCACGGACCGCGAGGCGAGGCCCTTCATTCGAAGCTGATCGTCGATGTTCATATCGGCCTCCTTCCTCTAGAAGAAATCCTTGATCCAACGAACGGTCCGCGCGTACACCGCCGAAGCGCCCGCGCCAACGGGCGCGTGGCCGTTGCCGTGGTGCCGAAGTTTGGTTCCCCAGCGGAGCAGTCCCACGGCGGTCGCGTAGGCGGGCCCGCTCACCTGTTCGCTCATTCCGATGGTCTGCGCGGGTGCGCCGATCCGCACCGGAAGGTCGAGCAGCGACTGGGCCGCCTCCGTGAAACCGAGCAGGCGGCAGCCGCCGCCGGTGAAGACGACGCCGCCGGGCAGGAAGCCGTCGTGTCCACCACGGCGCATCTCGAGGCGCACCATCTCGAGGATCTCGCGGGCGCGCGGCGCGATGATCTCCGCCAGATGCCGGCGCGGCACCACCTGGACGCGATCCTGCCCGATCTGATGCAGTTCGACCATTTCTTCTTTGGGGATACAGGCGGGGATCGCGTGCCCGTAGTTGATCTTCAGCATCTCGGCCTCGGTGAGGGTGGTGCGCAGCCCGATGGCGATGTCGTTCGTCACGTGGGTCGCGCCGACGGGGAGCACGGCGGTATGCACGACGCTGCCATCGGTGAAGAGCGCGACGTCGGTCGTCCCGCCTCCGACGTCGACCAGGGCCACACCCAGGTCGAGCTCGTTGTCGTTGAGGACGGCCTCGGCGGAGGCCAGCACCTGCACCACCAGGTCTTCGACATTCATGCCCGCCTGGTGGACGCACTTCACGACGTTCTGCACCGCGGTCAACGAGCCGGTGATGATGTGGGTCTCGACTTCGAGTCGGGCGCCGGACATCCCGACCGCGTCTCGCACCCCTTCCTGACCGTCGACGATGAAGCCTCGCGGGACGACGTGGATGATCTCGCGATCGTTGGGGACCGAGACCGCGCGCGCGGCGTCGATCACGCGGCTGACGTCCTCGTGCCCGATCTCGCGGTCGGAGCGGGCGACCGCGATCATGCCGCGGCTGTTCTGGCTGAGGACGTGCGTACCAGCCATGCCCACAAAGGCCGACTCGACCTTGTGGCCGCACATCCGCTGCGCCGCATCGACGGCGTGGCTGATGCCGCGGACGGTCTTCTCCATGTTGACGACCACGCCGCGACGCAGACCCTCAGAGGAAGCCTCGCCAAAGCCGACGATGTTGAGGCCGCGCTCCGTCGGCTCGCCGACGACGCAGCAGATCTTTGTTGTGCCGATATCGAGTGCTGTG
>VBFR01000139.1 GCA_005889345.1 Chloroflexota bacterium | reverse complement strand
GCCACCGAGGCGACCCTCGGTACCGACCTCGCGCGCCACGCGCGTGACCTCGCCGGCGAACCCGTTCAGCTGGTCGACCATGCTGTTGATCGTGTTCTTCAGCTGAAGGATCTCGCCGCGCACGTCGACCGTGATCTTCTTGGAGAGGTCGCCCTGGGCGACGGCCGTCGTGACCTCGGCGATGTTGCGCACCTGGGCCGTCAGGTTGCCCGCCATGTAGTTGACGTTGTCAGTCAGCTCTTTCCAGACCCCGGCGACGCCTTCGACCTGCGCCTGGCCCCCGAGGTTGCCCTCGGTGCCGACCTCGCGGGCCACCCGCGTGACCTCTCGCGCAAAGGCGTTGAGCTGGTCGACCATGACGTTGATGGTGTCCTTCAGCTCGCGGATCTCGCCGTGGACGTCGACCGTGATCTTCTTCGAGAGATCGCCGCGGGCGACCGCGGTCGTCACGTCGGCGATATTGCGCACCTGGTCGGTCAGGTTGCCGGCCATGAAGTTGACGTTGTCGGTGAGGTCCTTCCAGACGCCGCCGATGCCGCGAACCTGGGCCTGGCCGCCCAGCTTGCCCTCGGTGCCGACCTCGCGGGCCACGCGTGTCACTTCCGAGGCGAAGCCGTTGAGCTGATCGACCATGACGTTGATGGTTTGCTTCAGCTCGAGGATCTCGCCACGAACGTCTACGGTGATTTTCTTCGACAGGTCGCCCTTGGCGACGGCGGTCGTGACGTCGGCGATATTGCGCACCTGGGCCGTCAGGTTGGCGGCCATCAGGTTGACGTTGTCAGTCAGGTCCTTCCAGACGCCGGCCGCGCCTTTGACCTGCGCCTGGCCGCCGAGCTTGCCTTCGGTGCCGACTTCACCGGCCACGCGCGTGACTTCAGAGGTGAAGGAGCGCAACTGCTGGACCATGGCGTTGACCGTGCGAGCGGTTCGCAGGAACTGGCCTTCGAGCGGCCGGCCGTCGAGTTCAAGCTCCATCGTCTGGAACAGATCGCCTTCCGCAACCGCGCCGATGACGCGGGCGACGCCCGAAAGGTTCTTGGCGTTGCGCTCATTGAGCTCGATGATGCCGTTGAGCTCGGCGGCGATCTTGCCCATCGCACCGTTCGCGGTGAGGGGCACCCGCACCGAGAAGTTGCCCTTCCTGAGCTCTCGCAGGACGCTCAGGATGAGTTCGGCGTCCTCCGGAGCGATCCCCTGACCGTGTCGCCGGTCGGCTCCATTGGCCCGCAAGCCGTTGGGCGCGTCCGTGCCCACGTTGGAGGTCTGGCGCCCCGTTATGTCGACTTTTGGGCGCCGCCGCTGCTTAGTCTTGGGCACTCGCTACCTGTATACAAAAGGGTTGTGCCAAAGTCAAACAAAGCATGGTACCCACGGTGACCAAGTTCAGCCTAGCTTACCAATCACCTGAGGGCCCGGCAAGGTGCACGCAGTGACAATTTCGGCGGCTCCGTCGCCGACGGTTCCGCGGTACGGGACCCGCTCGCTGGGCGAGCTTGTCCCGTCGCTCCTCAGCAGCCTCGGCGTCGCTGGTTTTGCGAATCCGTTGGCGGTCGAGCCGGCCTCCCGCGTCTGCCTCTTGCTGATTGACGGCCTTGGCTGGGAGCTGCTCCGCGCGAACGCTGGGGCCGCGCCCTTCCTGAACTCGATTGCCAGAGAGCCACTCACCGCCGGCTTCCCGGCGACCACGGCGGCAAGCCTGAGCTCGCTGGCCACGGGCGTGCCGCCTGGCGAACACGGGTTGGTGGGCTACACGATGGCGCTGCCCGGCTATGAGCGGGCGTTCAATACCCTGACCTGGTCGCTCTACGGCGTCGGGCCCCGGGTCGAGCTGGTGGGCGAGCTGGTGCCGGAGTCGTTCCAGCCTCTCCCGACCCTCGCCGAGCGGGCCGCGGCGGCCGGCATGCGAATCCACCACCTCGGCCCGGCCTTCCACGAGTGGTCCGGGCTGACCCGAGCGATCGGCCGAGGCGAGCGTTTCCACGCCGCGGACTCCCTCGAGGCCGTTACCGAAGGGGCGCTCAGGCTCCTCAACGCGCCGAGGACGTTCGTGTTCGGCTACCACTCGCGGCTGGATGCCGCCGGCCACGTGCACGGGGTAGCGACGAGCTAGTGGCGGTGGACCACGCCGTCCGGCTGATGGCCGAGCAGCTACCGTGGGACACGGTGCGGGTCGTAAGCGGCGACCACGGCATGGTCGATCTCCGGCCCGAGGAGAAGCTCGATCTGGCGCACCAGCCGGATCTTGCGGGCGGAGTCCGAATCCTCGGTGGCGAGGCGCGGGCGCGCTACGTAGGGGTACGGCCGGGTGCAACGGATGACGTGCTCAGCGCCTGGAGATCCAGGCTCGGCGACCGAATGTGGGTGTGGGGAAGGGAAGAGGCAATCGCGACCGGTATCTTCGGTCCCACTGTCACCGATCGCGCGCGGGAACGGATGGGCGACATCATCGCGGCAGCGCACGGCCGCGTCGGGATCGTGGAGCGGAACGTCGACCCGGCACAGGCGCGGTTGATCGGCCACCACGGGTCGTTGACCGCGGCCGAACAACTCGTCCCAATGCTCGTGTACCGGAGACCTTAGCTCGGCGTCGAACTATCTGCGGACGAAATTGGTCTTCACTTTGGCGACGCCCGAACAAGGAGTACAAGCCCAATGAAGATCGGTAGGAGCACAACTGCCAATAGTGCAAGTCGATTCCGTATAGCTCGCAGCGCATTCCTACGTTCCGTCATTCGGCGCCTGCATGGAGTGATGCCGGTATGATCTTGCGGCCGCCAAGATCCAAATCGAAAGGGCGACCACGGAGACCACTAGCCAGATCAGTGTTGAGTTTAGGAAGCCGAGACTGCTCCAGAGCAGCAGTCCCAGGTAGATTAGGGCGTCAACCCACACCGCGACGGCCAGGAGCATCGAGTAACGCCGTGACCTCTTAACTGGTGCGCCAAGGAACTTTCCCGAAGCACGGTTCAACGCAAAGCTGAGGACTATTCCGACACACACAATTACCAGTAGCGTGATCAGCTGCTTCACTTGAGAACTACCCTTAGCCACGCGAAAGTGATAGCGGCGGTGAGCGTAACTGGAGCCTATGACGCGACTGGGCAAACAGGCAAGTCTCGAAATCAAAAATACGTAATCGCCATAAACCGGCGAGGTCCTAACTACGCCGCCTCTGAAGCCGGGGTGCGATCACGCGCGCCCAGAGAAGCCGAGCCACGATGAGCCAGCACAGGCCCGCGAGGATGACGAGGGCGACTGTGCCGTCTCCAGCGCTTCCCGGAATCAGCACCAGGATGAAGAGAACGACAGCGAATACGAGAAAGCCGGCGAAAACGAAGGCGATGCCGCCGTATCGCAGCCGGCGGGTGCGAGCCATTTCCGATTTGTAGGCTCGCCAGGTCTCATCGGGCAACTTTTCGCGCTGGCGCTGGTAGTAGACCAGCGCACCGAGTGCCAGCAGGACGACCGCAATTACGGTAACAACCGTCCGGGCATCGTCGGGCATCGGAACGAAGTGGAGGCCGATATCAATGACCTTGAAGAGGGCGAGCGCAGCAGCGAAGCCCAAATAACGCTGCATGTCGCGAACAAGGTTGCCTCCGGGCAGGCGGCTGTCGGGAGCCAGGGCGGCAGCGCGAGCGTAGGCCTCGACGGCCTCTTTGTTCTTGTGCTGATGCTCCAGCGCGACGCCGAGGTTATTCCAGGCGGTCGCGTCGTTGGGGGCGATCGCGAGAAGGGCGCGCAGCTCTTGCTCGGCTTCGCTCCAGCGCCCATGGGCCAGCGCAGCCACGGCCCGGTGGCGGTGGCTGGCGATCCGTTCGTCGAAGGTCATGGTTGGTGTAACGGACGCCACCACCCTGACCCTCCCGCGTCTGCCCCCGTGTCGTTGGGCGGCCGCTAAGGATTCCGATTCCCGAGGCGGTCCCAGTTCACGACGTCCTCGAGCGGACGACGGCCCCGTGGCACCGGGGCATTCGGCGGCAGGCGCAACGCTTCTGGCCCGGTCGGGTAGCCGACCGAGAGCACGGTGCGCAGGTAGCGGTTTTTCGGAATGCCGAGCAGATCGCGGGCGCGTTGCTCGTTGTCCGCCGGGTAGATCGAGCCGATGCAGGTGCCGACACCGTGGGCCCAGGCCGCCAGCATCAGGTTCTGCATCAGCCGCCCCTCGTCCATGCAGGTCCAGGCGTCGTCGCCGTGCATGACGAGTGCAATCCCGAGCGCGGCGCCCGCGATATGACCGGCAAAGGCGCCGCATTTCGACAGCGCCCGTAGCGTATCCCGGTTACGGACGACGACCAGGTCCCACGGCTGCGTGTTCTTGGAGGAGCCGGTCCAGCGGCCGGTATCGAGGATGTCGCGGAGCACCTCGGACGGAATCTCGCGATCCGAAAACTGGCGCACCGCGCGCAGCGACCGGATCCATTCCGTCTGTTGCACCGGCCAAGTCTATCGGTCGGCTTGACTGGTCCTGCCCATGAAAGCCCCCACCCTGCCCTCCCCCGAGGGGGAGGGAAAGTGAGGGCAGGGGTGAGGGAGTTGGCTAGGTGACGTCGCGCGTGCGGACGACGAGCGAGGCGATCGCCGCGAAGACGATGGCATAGAGGGCGAGCACCATGACCGCCTGACCGGCCGAGATCAGGGGTGCCGTCGCCGCACCGCGAACGACCGTGTGGCCGAACGACTGGATCAGGGCGTTCGCGTTCTGGCCAAGGAAGAATTTTTCGACGTTCGTCAGCCATTCCGCGTTGAAACCACTCAGCAGGCGGAAGAGGATGCCCTCGATCGCCAGGACGTACGCCAGTCCGATGCCGATGGCCATCGCCGACTGCCGGAAGAGGTAGGCGAGCGCAATGCCGAACAGGCTCCACGACTCGAAGATGAGCCAGGTCGCGCCCAGCGCCTTGAAAACGTCGATGGCGGCCGGCCAGGTAATCGTCGACCCGTCGCTAAGCGCAATGATCAGACTGGCGGCGGCGGCGACCAGGTAAAACGCCACGGTAAAGATGGCGGCGATCACGCTGACGACGCCCACCTGGCCCGCGAGCGTCTGGAGCCGCCCCGGTCCCTGCGTATAGACGGTCTTGATGGTGCCCCAGTTGAACTCACCGCCAGCAACCAGCGCACCAAGGATCAGCGTGAGGATGCCGCCGATGATGCCGACCCCGGTCAGCGAGTTCTTGAGGAAATTGATCGGATAGAGCGCGGCCTTCATCTGCTGGAGGGTCGTGCCCGGGTCTGGACGAAAGTTCGCGGAGGGAAACGCCACCTGAAGCCAGGGTATGACGTAGCCGAAGAGAAGGAGCGCGGTAAGCATGATGCCGCCGAGGATCCACACCGCCGGCCGCTGCCGTAGTTTGCGCCAATCCGCTTTAAAGCTGTTGATCATGCTGCTTCTCCTGTGAGCGTGAGGAAGACTTCCTCGAGAGTCCGTTCGTCCGCGCGCAACTCGCTGACTTTGATGCCGGCGCCAACCAGCGCCTCGTTGATGTCGGCGGCCTTCTCCGGGTCCACCGAGAGTCGCAGGGTGCCGTCGACGGCGGTGACGGCCGCCGCACCGAGCATGCGGTCCAACTGCCGGCGGGCCGCATCGACGGGCGTTACCCGGACGACGATGGCGGACTCCCCGCGCAATTCGTGGACCGTGCCCTGTGCCACCAGCTTGCCCTTGCGGATGATCGCGACGCGGTCGCTGATCTGTTGGACCTCGTTGAGCAGGTGGCTGGAGAGCATGACGGTCCGGTTGCCGCTGCCAAGCCGCCGGATCAGGGCACGCATTTCGACCACGCCCTGCGGGTCGAGGCCGTTGGTCGGCTCGTCGAGGATCATGAGTTCGGGGTCTTTGATCAACGCCGCCGCGACGGCGAGGCGCTGCTTCATGCCCATCGAGTAGGTCCCGAATCGATCCTTCGCCCGGTCCGCCAGGTCGACCTCCTCGAGCGCCGCGTCGACACGCTGATGTGGCAGCCCGGCGTAATCCGACATGATCTTGAGGTTCTCGCGACCGGAAAGATACGGATAAAACGCGGGCGACTCGACCAGCGAGCCGATCCTTCGCAGACCATCCGGGTCGCCCGGCCGGTGCTCGGCAACGACGGCCGAGCCTGCTGTTGGCCGGATGAGGCCGAGCAGCATGCGCAGCGTGGTTGTCTTTCCCGCGCCGTTGGGGCCGAGGAAGCCGAAGACCTCGCCTCGATGCACCTCGAGGTCGAGCGAGTCGACGGCCGTGATCGATGCGCCGTATCGCTTCGTCAGGCCGTGGGTCGTGATGACGTTTCCATTTGCCATGGGCATCTCCTTTACAAAATTGATCCGCCCTCACGCTAGGCCCGAAAGAGCGGATCGTCGTCACCTCTGCGCCCGATCTTTGGCTCCACAGGTCGGGGGAGCCGGCCTCCACCGCCCGGGGGAGATCAGGCGGCGCCCGGTTTGATCAGTCCGATCTCGTAGGCGAGAATCACCGCCTGGACACGGTCGCGCAATTCCAGTTTGTCGAGGACGTGGGCGACGTGGGTCTTGACGGTCGCCTCGCCGACCTGCAACTCCCTGGCGATCTCCGGGTTGGAGAGGCCGCGGCCCAGCAGCCGGAGGACCTCCAGCTCCCGATCGGTCAGGGTCTTGAGGTCGGTGCCGCCGGCGCGTACCGGCGCGCGCTGCCTGGCGAACTCCTCGATGAGCCGTTTCGTGATGGAGGGAGCGAGGAGCGCCTCCCCACTCGCGGCCACCCGGACGCCGCGGACGAGCTCCTCCGGCGGGACGTGCTTGAGGAGAAAGCCGCTCGCGCCGGCCGCCAGCGCGTCGAAGACGTATTCGTCCAGGTCGTAGGTGGTGAGGATGACGATCTTGCTTGGCACGCCCGCCTCGGTCAAGCGGCGCGTCGCCTCGATGCCGTCCACGCCGGGCATTCGAATGTCCATCAGGACGACATCCGGCCGAAGGCTGCGGACGGCGTCGATCGCCGCGGATCCGTCGCCGGCTTCGCCGACGACCTCGAGGTCGGGCTGCGCCTCGAGGATCATTCGAAAACCGGCGCGGATGAGCGCCTGGTCGTCCACGATCAACACGCGGATCGGGCCCCCACCCTGCCCTCCCCCGCGAGCGGGGGAGGGAGTATCAGCTCTCACGAGATGGGTTCGAGGGGTAGGCGGGCGTGCACGGAAAATCCACCGGCGGGATCGCGTCCCGCGCGCAGCTGCCCGCCGAAGAGCGCGACGCGCTCGCGCATGCCGATCAATCCGTGCCCGGACGACGAGGCCGGATCACCGCCATCGCCGGGACCGTCATCGCGGACGTCAAGGGCCAGCATCGTCTGGGTGTAGTGCACGCGAATGTCGACCCGGTGCGCACGGGCGTGCTTGAGCACGTTGGTCGTCGCCTCCTGGAGGATGCGATAGGCGGAGAGATCGAGCGCCGGCGGCAGCGGCTGCGGTTCACCCTCGACGCGGGCATCGACCTCGAGCCCGGCTGCGCGCAGTTCCTCAACGAGGCCGGCCAGCTGGCCGATCCCGGGTTGCGGGCTGCGATCCGGGGTGGCGCCATTACTGCTGCGCAGGACGCCCAACAGTCGATTCAATTCGACGAGGGTCTCTCGCGCCGTGGTTTCGATCAGCCCCAACGCCTTCGCCGCCGCGTCGGGCTTGCTCAACTGCACCGCCCGGGCCGCACCGGCCTGGATCGCGATCACGCTGACGTCGTGGGCAACGACATCGTGTAGCTCGCGCGCGATGCGCGTTCGCTCCTCGTCGGCCGCGAGCCGCCGGTCCTGATCCCGCTCGCGCTCGAGCCGCGCGGCCCGTTCCTCGAGCTGGGCGACATAGGCGCGCCGCGTGCGAAGGTAATCGCCGATCAGCCAGGCGGCGACGAAGAACACGCTTGGGACCGTGATCGCGAAGGACCGCGGATTGCCCGTGACGCCGAAGACGACAAAGCCGGCCACGAAACCCAGCCCGGCGACGACCAGGAAAACCAGCCGACGGGCCCGCTGTTCATAGGCGGCGACACTGTACATCGCCACGAGGAGCCCGAGCCCGGCGATGCCCGCATTGAATCCGATCAGTTCCCGGGCGGCGAAGGCGCCGGCGACCAGCAACAACACCAGGCTCGGGTGGCTGCGCCGCCAGAGCAGGGGAATGACCTGCACCAGCAACAGGACAAGGCCGATCATGACGACCGTGACAGTGCCACCCGGTATGCCCCCCGAAAGAGGCAGTGGTCGATCGCCGAAGCGCAGGTCGATGAAACTCGTCAGCCCCAGCACAAAAAGGGTCGCGACCAGCAGGCGATCGACGGTGCGCGGCCGCAATCGCCCGATCCAGCCCCAGGCGCGGGTCGGCGTCTCCACTGGCTACAGGGTAGCCATGTCGGTCGGGCGGCGAATCCGCCGCGCGAATGAGGCCGTCACTCGCTCGGCTGAGGGTCAAGCCGCCAGGGCAGGGGAGGGTTTTGCTTCGTTTCGCCGGTCGCCGCGTCCGCGGGTCAGACCCAGGATCATCAGGATGACGGCCCATCCGCAATAGAGGATGCTCGTGCTGATATAGGGCCCGAGCGCCCCCTCTGCCTCGAGGATGTAGAGCGTATTGGGCCAGGTGTTCAGCGACGCGTGAAAGAGGAGAACGAAGAGCAGACTCCTCCGCGTGCCGTTGTAGAGCCAGGTCGAAACGATCGAGAGCGCAATCGTGCGCACAAGGAACAGCGCGAAGGGCAGGTGGCTCTGGGCCGTGCCGGGGATCCAAAAGAGCGGTAGATGCCAGAGCGCCGTGACCACCCCAATCCCGACGGAGGCCCACAGCAAACCGAACACCGGTTGCACCCGCTGAAGCAGGAAACCGCGCCACCCAAACTCCTCACCCGTTGGGCCTCCGATCAGGAGCACGAGGAGGAATGTCGATGGGATGGCGAGCCAGCGAGCCGTATCGGACAGGTCCGGAAAGGCGCCGCCTTTCAACACGTGCACGTAGAGAACCACGATCCGAATGGCGGCAGGGGCGACGAGGGCGACGAGGTACCACCGGATGCCGACCCGCCACCGGAACGCCTGTCCGAGGAACTCCCCCAGGCCACGGAAGCCTGAGGTCCGGGCGACGATCGCCACCGCGCTGAAGAAGGGTCCGAAGGTCCCGAGAATGATCAGCACCGGCGCCGTGGACGCCGAGACATGTCCGTACTGGTGGTTGGCAGCGACGAGGGGCAGCCAGCACAACCAGGAGATCACGAACGCATTGATCGTGAAAAGGATCGCCGCGGGCATGGGGGCGAGCCGGGGCCGCATCAACGGCAGATGTAACGGTCCGGTTCAGTCCAGGCTTGCCTTTCCGCGTACTTCGGCCGATTAAAGCTCGGTGGTACGGATTGGCACTCTATATGTGAGATGCGAGAGTCACGGGTGGCGGGTGGGTCGCCAACGGCCGCCCTCGTTGAGCGAGCCCTCGCGGGTGACGTGGAAGCGTTCGCCGAGCTGGTCCGTGAGCATCAGGATCCGGCGTTCGTGACAGCGCTGCTGATGTTGCGTGACCGCGGCCGCGCCCAGGATGCGGTGCAAGATGCGTTCCTCGTCGCCTTCGCCAATCTCGCAACGCTGCGCTCGCCGCAATCGTTTGGCGCCTGGCTACGCCAGATCGTCCGCCACCAGGCAAGCCGGATCCTGCGGCGACAGAGGTTGGAGGTCGCGCTGGATCATGCAACCCCGTCTACCGCCAGGGACCCTGCCGACACAGTTGAGCGACGGGACGAGTTGAGGCGCATCCTTCGAGCGATCCATGAGCTGCCCGAGGGCGAGCGCCACGCCACCATCCTCTATTACTTGAAGGACCAGTCGCAGAAGGCGGTTGCCTCGCTGCTTCATCTACCAGTCACGACCGTCAACAACCGCCTGCACGCTGCCAGAGCCAGGCTGAAAGGAGAGTTGCTGCCCGTCATGGAAAGAACGCTTGCGCAATCTGGCCTGCCCGCGGATTTCGCCGATGCCCTGGGCCGAATCGTTCGCGTTGCTGGCGCCGCGGCCGACGGCGTTCCTGTGGCGCTCAGTCGTCTAGGAGCTCACTCGTCAGGGACGGAGCCGTTTGAAACGGGCATCAAGGTCATCGATCTGCTTTGTCCAATGACCCAGGGAGGATCGATCGGCCTCTTCGGTGATCCCCGAGTGGGCAAGCTTGTCCTCGTCGAAGAACTCACACACAACATCGGAAAGCGAGAAGACCAGCCGGCCATTTTCACCTTCGTCAAGGCGCCCGACGAAATCGATGCGTACACCACATTGCTGGCTGACGCGGGTCCATTGCCGACAGTCGTCATCGCTGCCGATGAGGCCAGCGAAGGCGCGCTTCAAGCTGCCCGTCCTTTCCTCGATGT
>VBFR01000138.1:18809-19993 GCA_005889345.1 Chloroflexota bacterium | reverse complement strand
GCGGCTTACGCCGATGAGCCGTTCATGCGCATTGTCAAGGAGTCGCAGGGTATCCACCGCTACCCCAACCCCAAGATCCTCTCCGGCACGAATTACTGCGACGTCGGCTTCGAGAGGGATCCGCACTCCCGCCGCGTGGTCGTGATGAGCGCACTCGACAACCTCATGAAGGGCGCCGCCGGGCAAGCCGTGCAGGCGCTCAACGTCCGATTTGGGTGGGATGAGCGAACCGGCCTTGACTTCCCCGGCCTGTACCCGATCTAGCCGTGCTGGTCATCAAGATTGGTGGCAGCCTGACCGATTTCGATCCGCTGCTGCAGGACGTCGCCGCCTGCCAGGAGCCGCTTGTCCTGGTCCATGGCGCCAACAAGGAATTGAACGACCTCTCGAACCGCCTTGGCCATCCACCGCGGATGGTCACCTCGGAGCGCGGCGAGGTCAGCCGCTTCACCGACGCGACCACGATGGATCACTTCCTGATGGCCTACGCCGGCAAGCAGAACAAGCGCATCGTCGAGCGGCTACGTGCCCTTGGTGCCAGCGCGGTGGGACTCACGGCGATGGACGGCGGCATCGCGATCGGCCGACGCAAACCCGATCTGCGTATCAAGGAGGGCGACAAGGTCAAGATCCTCCATGGCGATCACAGCGGCAGCATCGAGCGGATCGAGCCGAAGCTCCTGCGCTTGCTGATCGATAACGGCTACCTGCCGGTTGTCACCCCGCCCGCGATCAGCAATGACGGCGTCGCCATCAATGTCGATGGCGACCGCCTCGCCATGGAGATCGCCACGGCCCTCAAGGCCGAGCGTCTGCTGATCTTTGCCGACACGCCAGGATTCATGCGCGATGTCAGCGACGAGCGGAGTGTGATCCCGCTGATCCACCTCGATGAGGTCGAGCGCGTATCGGAGTACGGCAAAGGCCGTGCTAGGGTCAAGCTGCTGGCGGCCGCGCAGGCCATTCGGCGTGGCATCCAGGCGGTCGGGCTGCTCGACGGGCGTGGTGAGCACCCGCTGACGCGAGCCTTTGAAGGAGCCGGCACATGGGTCACGACCTGACCGCGACCCACACCCAGCTCAGCCCCATTCCGCTTCATGCCAGCCGCGGGCTGACGCTCGTCCGCGGGGAGGGATCGTACCTGTGGGATGACAAGGACCGGCGCTACCTCGACCTGATGACCA
>VBFR01000138.1:0-18666 GCA_005889345.1 Chloroflexota bacterium | reverse complement strand
GGGCGAATCGGCATCATCGCTACCCACCGCGCCTACCACGGACGCACGTTTGGCGCCCTTTCCGCCACCGCCGACGCAAAGTATCGCGATCCGTTCGCGCCGATGCTGGAAGGCGTTCGTCACGTCCCGTTCGATGACCTCGACGCATTGGACAAGGTGCTGGACGACTCGGTCGCCGCCGTGATCGTCGAGCCGATCCAGGGGGAGGGCGGCGTTCGGGTGCCCGCCGACGGCTATTTGAGGGGCATCCGCGAACGGTGTGACGTCCGCGGCATCCTTCTTATATGTGACGAGATCCAGACCGGGTTTCGGACGGGCAGCCCGTTCGCCTTCACGCGCGACGACATCGTCCCCGACATCCTCTGCCTCTCGAAGTCGATCGCCAACGGGCTACCGATCGGCGTGACCATCACGACCGAGGCGGTCAGTGAGCGCGTTCCCAAGGGGAGCCATGGCAGCACCTTCGCCGGCAATCCGTTGGTTTGCGTCGCCGGAGCCGTCACGCTGAGGGTGCTGGCGGACGAGACGCTGCATGCCCGCGCCGCCCGGGCGGGCGAGCGTTTCCAGGAACGCGTTCGTGGGTTGGGACTTCCCCAGATCCGCGAGGTCCGCGGCAGGGGCCTGATGCAGGCCGTCGAGCTCAAGAAGCCAGTCACCCCTGTGATCAAGACGATGCAGGAGAACGGTGTTCTCGTCCTCCCTGCCGGAGGGACCGTCATCCGGTTCCTGCCGTCGATTCTGATTCAGGATGATCAACTCGACGTGGGAATCGACGCGCTCGCCCAAGCCCTCCGCCGGGCCGGATGAACCCTTAAAGCTCGGTCGGAGAAACGACGAAACCCAGCCTCGCCGCGCTTCGGTGTAGCCGCGCATCGAGCGTCACGAATCGGCAATTCAGGAACTGCGCCAGAGCCAGGTACTCGGCGTCGTAGGTTTTCGCCCATCCCATTTCATTCGCGAGATCCCATGCTCGACGGCTGAGCTGACGCTGCGTACGTGGGCGAATCGGGGCATGGTCGAGAGCATCGAGCGCCCGTAAAGCCTGGACTGCTGAGATATCCCGGCGAAACAGCGCCTCGTGGAGCGCCGAGCGCGACTCTGACCAGAGGAGAGGCGGCGCCACAAGTTCCTCTGTCCCGAAGAGATCGAAGCCGTGTGGCGATGCACAGGCAGGGAGCGCTACGCTCGCGTCAACGACCAACATCCTCAGTGACCCCGGCGGGACCGCCTGATGATCCGAACCCAGTCCGGTTGTGGCTCGCCTGTCCAGGTTTTACGCCAAGCCTTCGGTATTCGTAGGCTACCTGGGTCGGCAGCGACCCGATCGAGATCCTCCTCGTCAATCATGTGTTGAGTTCCGACGCGTTGGGCACGCAGCTTGCCGGCACGAATCCAACGCCGAATCGTCTCTGGGTCCCGACCGATCCGATCCGCGGCGTGGGGGACGGTCAGCATTGTAGTTGCATACTACTACATTGCACAACCCCGAGGGCTGCACCGCGGATACCGCGGGAATCAGCCCGCTGAGTTGGTCGGACCGCTGAGTTGATTCCGGAACAGGCGCTCGAGAAGAGCAACTCCCAGCTTCTCCATCGGGACGGCGAACCGGTGCATCTTCTCGGCTAGCGGCTCGAGCCGGAAGCTGCCCTGATATCCCGGATCGCCACGGTCGACGGAGGCGGTGGTCATCGCTGGCACGTCCGCCGCGGGAATGACAAAGGCAGTGTCGTGAAGCTCACCATCGGATCTGCAGGGGATGATGACGACGACTAGCTTCGGATCGATGAAGAACGTGTCCCGGCGGATGCGGAATTGCACGATTCCGCGCGCGTTGACCGTGCTGGTATGGATCGCCAACCCACCGATGGCGTACGACTGAAGGTCGTGCAGCAGAAAATCAACGCAGTCGACGCGCAGACGGTCCTGGGCGAGTACGACGTTCTGTAGCCCGGCGCGAATGAGCTGACTAGCGAGCCATAGCTCGCCGTACTTTCCAAAGGCCCGACTCGCCGGTCTCGGGACTTCCTCCGAACCGGGGGTCACGCCCAGCTCTAGCACATGGACCGGATCCTTCCAGCCGGGAATCCGCTCGAGCCATTGACGGCGCAGCTGCGGGACGTCAATTAGGAACTGGTTCATCGCCGATTGCGAGAAGCGTCGATCGAGGTATCCGGAAAAGATGTAGCCACTGCCATGCGGTTGGGCAGCCTTCAGGAATTGAGGTATGGGAATCGCCCAAAGACGGGGATCCAGCTGCCAGTCCGGCAGCGGGACGTAGGGCAGGAGGACGTATCCGTTCGGGTCCGGGTGCAGCGACGTAATACTCGCCTGGAACTCTCCGTCGATCAGGAAGCTGCGCGCCTTGACCTGAACTGGGTGGGCACGCAACGTTCGAATCCGGCGGACGTATAAATCGAATCCGAGATCGACGAGGGGAAACGCTACCGTCGCCATACCGGGGGCACTAAGCACGGTGGCCGTGGCCAGTTGGTCTTCCGCCACGGACCCGAGCTGCGCATCGCTCAGGCCGAGAACCCCTCGCTCGGTGTCATCCTGGCTGGACGGCTGCCGCAGCGCCATACAGACTTAACAAGTGTCGAAACCATCAAAACCAGCGCGGGCCAGGACTCCGATCACGATCCAGCACGGCTCTGCGATAGATCTCCCTCCCCTGACGGGGGAGGGAGATCCACGCGTCTCAGTTCACGACGAGTCTGACCGTGACGGAATGCGTCTTGCCACCTCCCGTTGCGCTGATGTTGAGGGTGTACGTGCCGCTGGGCGTCCCACCGCCGGTGTTCACAGTTAGCACTGAAGACGTCGCTGCTGGATTCGGGCTGAAGCCGGTCGTGGAGCCTGACGGAAACCCGCTTACAGAAAAGCTCACCGGGCCGGTAAAGCTGTTCAGAGCCTTGATTGCGATCGTATAGCTCGTCGACTGCCCGTGACTGATCGTCCGGCTGGTCGGCGAAGCGCTGAGCGAGAAATCCGCGCTGACGACAAGTGTCACCGTGGTCGAATGGCTCACGCTGCCGCTCGTTCCGGTGAGCGTCAGGGTATAGGTGCCGGCCGGCGTGCTGGACATGATGCTGACGGTCAGCGTCGATGCCGCCGTCGTCGGGTTCGGGCTAAAGCTCCCCAGCGCTCCGATCAGCGGCCCACTCGCGCTCAAGGTCACCGGGCTATTGAAGCCATTTGTGGGCGTGACCGTGATGCTGTAGGTCGTGCTTGAAACGCTTCCGCCGATCGAGCGACTGCTGGGTGCCGCGCTCAATGAGAAGTCCGGCGCCGGATTGACGATTAGCGTCGCCGGGGCTGAATGGCTCAACGTGCCGCTCACTCCCGTGATCGTCAGGGGATAGGTACCGGTCGGCGTGGTCGTCGCGGTGGTCACGGCGAGGGTCGACGAACCCGTGGTTGGGTTCGGGGTGAACGTCCCCGTGGCCCCGGCCGGGAGGCCGTCAACGCCGAGGGTCACCTGGCCGCTGAAACCACCGGCCGGCGTGACCGAGATCGCATAGCTCGTGCCATTTCCGACGACGACGGTCTGGCTGGACGGTGCCACCGACATGCTGAAATCGGGCGCCGCCACGGGGCCGGTGCTGATCGCGAAATTCTGCGTGGTCCACTGCGCGAAGCCGAGGAAGGCCGGGCCGGCCAACTGGTTGCTGCCCCAGACGACGCCGGTATTACTCGGGTCGGGCGAGGCGCCCGAGTAGTCGCCCCAGCGACATGGGTTGGTCGTGCAGTTGCCCTGGAAGAGAGTCTCCTGGTCAAATGTCGAACTCGTCCCAAGGACGACCTCGCCGGCGTCCATCTGGCCGGAGGGCGTCGAACTCTGGCGGGTCTGCGCGCCGATCACCGCGAGCGTTGATCCGCTGCCCCGGTTGTAAAAGACTCCGGCATCGCTGCCGCCAGACGATGGCGAAATCGCGGCATTGAAGATGTGGTCGGTGTCACTATCGATCTCGCCCTCCTGCAGAACGGTCAGCGTCGACGGCACGAACTCGTTCCAACGGACCACGGCGCGCCCGCTCGCTCCCGCCACGGTGTGTTGGGTCCAGAGGGCCTCGACGCCTCCTGCCGACGGGTCGCCGAACTGGACGGCCTGGGTCAGGCGTCCATCGAGGCTGTCGAGCAGGTAGGTTGTGCCCGGCTGTGGCACGCTCGGCGGGACGCTGAAGGTTCCGACGGATATGTCGCCATCGGCGACCAGCGTCGGTCCGGCGGCGAAATGCCAGACCATGACCTTCGACTGCGGCGCAGTCGTGTCGTCATGCGCGCCGACGATATATCCGGTCGATGATCCGTCGGCAGTGTTGGCCGGCACCGGGGTGAAGGCGGGTGAGCCATCGGCGTTATGCAGAAGGTGCGTGGCATCCGCGAAGTACCACGCGGATACCGGCGAGCTGCAGGTCGTGTCGCCTGCCAGCGGCTTCGGGATCGCCCACAGGTTGGCGGTGACGAAGGGGAAGGTCGGCAGCGTATCGCTGTAGACGTTGCTACCGATCGTGATGAAGTTGGCGTCGTGCCCCAGCTTGGGATAGTCGTTCAGGCTGCTCCCGGTGCCGACACCGTAGCGGCACCAGCCGCCTGGCAGGCTGGTCGGGTCGGCGGTCTTCGTCCAGCCGAAGAGCACGTAGTTGTTGCCTGTCTGGAACCCGATCAGTGAATAAATCCAGCGGTTTGACTGGGAATCCCATTGGATCTGCACATCCGTCGGCGTGAGGCCCGATGGAGCTCCGACAAAGCTCGCGAGGTCAAGCGCGGCGACGCGGGCCAGGGTGTTGCGGTCGAACACTCCGACAAACTGGTTGACAAACTCCATGTAGAAGTTGGGGCCGATCGCGCCCGTGGTATCGGGCGGCGTTACCCCATTACCCTCATCAGAAGCCGACAAACCGGGCTGATTGAGGTTATTGAAGATTGCGGCCGACGGTGTCCCCAGCTCCGGTACGGCTTGACGGGGGGTGGTCGGTGCGGCGCTCCTCGCGGCTGCGTCTGCCCTGCGCTTCGCCGCAGCGAGCGCCGCGGGATTCATCGGGCGAACGGGAACCGAAACGGGGTGTGCGGGACTGGAACGAGGTGGAGTCCGCATGGTGACTACCCGAGCAGAACCAACGGGCTGAAGCATCCTCTTCATCCCTGGCAGGGAGCGACCTGGTGCGGCAGTGGCCGCCATCTGAGCGACCACCAGAACGACGATGCCGGCTGCGACAACTGGACCCCGGACGAGCAGACGGTGCGCAAAGCGTGTGCGTGCAGACGTCGAAAGTTTGACTGACATAGTGCCCTCCCACATACCCCCGAAGATGATCGGAATATGATCCGGGCGAAAGGCACTGTCAATAGAAAATCATGCAATCATGAATGGCCGCGACCCAACGCGAAAACCTGGTCACGTCAGGTCGACGCGATCGACGCCTTTTTACATCAAGTGGCGCGTCGTCCCGGTTGTAACGCTCAGTCGACGACGGATAAACACTCGAGCGGCCTCAGCCGGAGCCTGCCCGTAATAGCCAGCCACTCGACCAGCCCGCCTACAATCGCGAAATGAAATTCGATCAGTTCACCGTCGCGCTCTTGGTGCTGCGCCCGGATGCTCCTGAAATGGATGACGAGGTTGCCACAGCATTGCAGGACGCCCACATGGCGCATCTCGCCGACCTGCATGACGCCGGTTATCTCGTCGCGGCCGGTCCCCTACTCGGTCCACAGGATCGGGAGTTTCGCGGCCTGAGCATCCTCACGGTAGACGCGGAGCGAGCCAAGGCGCTCAAAGAGCAGGACCCCGCCGTACGCGCCGGGCGCTTCTCCGTGCAGATCTTTCCGTGGATCGTTCCCGCCGGGGCCCTGACGTTCGCCCCCGCCCGCTTTCCGCGTTCAATGGCGGATACGGAGACCTGAGCGCCGATCGGTAGACAAGGAAAGCCGCCCAACGGGGCGGCTCACTTTGACAGACTCAGCGCGTCTATTCGACGGCGGTCGTGGTAGAACGCGGACGGGACATTAGCCGGATGAGCGAGACGATGCCCCATCCGATCAGGGCGTAGATCGCCATCGCGACCAGTGATTCAGGCTCGAGAATAGACCGGCCTTCCTGGGCAGTGTTGAAGATGCCGTGGAAGGGCGCCACCAGTGGCCACGTCACGTCGTACATGAAGCGGACGAACGCCGCGGTGGTGTTGGCGCCGAACAGCTTGAGCACGAAGCGAATCGCGATCAGAACATCGATGAAACCGACGATCCACCAGATGGCCTGGATCGCACGGGTGTTATAGCCGCCCTCGCGGTAAACAGCCGTCCGCGAGGTTGTTGAGGTCGTTACGGGCGTGACGGGCGTCACGGGCGCGACCGGCCGTACGGGCTCGCCCGTGGTCGTCTCCTGTCGGACGACTTCGCGATCGTATGAGTCAGGCATGATGGTTCTCCTTTGAGCCCGCAGATGGGTATGAGGCGCGGCTCAAACACTACAGACATAGTAGCACATTATCGTGCAACGTAGACGGTCCATTCGGCCCAACTGTACCCGGTCCATCTGCAGGTGGCGACGGTGGCGAGGATCAGGTATGGTGCCCCCTTACAGCCTAGTGTCCATAGACCGCACCGACGAGGCCGAGGTGGATTCGGTGTCATTTCGGGTGGCTGCGACGAGCATTGCCAAACGCCGCGCGAGACATCACCTTTCATAGCGATAGCGGAAGCCATCAAAGTCTGTGCCTGCGGCGTAGCTCATGCTCGCCAACGTGCGGTCTTCTGGTTTTCGGGTTAACCACATCATCAGATTCACGGTTCCTGGATGGCCGACTATCTTCGATGCCTGCTCGAACAACTGTGGAAGGTCGACATTGAGGCGTCGAGCGCCGTCCTCGATAGGCGCCATGGCCAAAAGGCTCTCGTGCATGTTTTCATCGAGACCACCCACGACGTTCGCGATCACGGCACTTAGGAGCTGTGTCGGATCATTACGCCGGACCACCAGGCTCGCCATCCGAACCGCGTACGCGCGCAGGACTTCTCTCCCTCTGTTACTGATAGTGGCCAGCGTATTAGCCACAATGGTCGGGCCGCCAACGATCAGGTCGTCAACAAATGCGTTTAAGTCGTCGTCGCGTGCGTCAGGCAGGCGCGCGGGCCCGTAAGCGGCAAAGCGCCTCTGAGCTGTATCGCTGGGATCGAACACTGCCCGCTAACTACCAGGTGGCCGGAGATACCATCCATCCCACCTGTATCCAGCGCCAGTAAATTGACGGAGCTCTACGGCAAATTGAGTCGGCCTGGCTTCCGCCGAATCCCAGACGTTTTCCCAGGTCGGGTTGGAGCCGACATAAACCGACATCTTGCGGTCGACTCCTAACGTGAGGCTGAGATTCGGGTTAACGGTGACCCCGGTAATCGTGCCGCGCACCACAAGATGTGACGTCGAATTAGCACGAGCGGGCTGCGGCAACACGGCAGAGAGTAAGGAGATGGTCGTGATGGCGACCATTAATTGCCGCCCGCGGCTACGCAAGGCTGCTGGCCCTGTGCTCCCCATCGATTGCCCCTCCAACGATCGACCTACGGTTATCCCCGAAGTGTCTTCACTTCTACCCTGCCGGCGGAATATGGTCAAGAAAAGTGTTGTGAAGAGGCCCCACTCCCAGCGCTTATGTAAGTTGTAGGCGAGAATGCCTGAGACCGTTGTCGTTTACGGCGCCGGCGCAATCGGGAGTTTGGTCGGGGCACGACTGCACGATGCCGGCGTCGATGTCCAACTGATTGGACGCGCTGCGCAGGTAGATACCGTCCGGGCGAACGGACTCCTGGTCAGAGGACTCGCGGAGTCGCGCGTGGTCCATTTGCCTGCCGCGACAGTTCTGGACGGGGCACCCGACATCATCCTGCTCACGGTCAAGTCGCAGGATGTTCAGGATGCCTGCCGCGTCATTGCCCAGTTGCATTCGGACGCAACCGTCGTCACGATGCAAAACGGCGTCCGGTCGGACGGTGAGGCGGCAGAGGCCCTGGGACGCGACCGCATTGTCGGATGCGTCCTCAACATCAGCGCGACCTATCTCGAGCCCGGAGTCGTCGAGCAGAACACGCGCGAGTTTTTCCAGGTCGGTGCGCCCTTTCCCGAGTCGGCGCCGCGCGTCGATGGGGTCATGTCATTGCTGAGCATCGCCCGTGCCCGATGGACCAAGCTGATGGCGAACCTGAACAACGCGATCATGGCGATAACGGGGTTGCCGATCGGTAAGGCACTGCGCCATCCAGGGCTCGCCCGGCTCTCGATCGCAACCATTCGTGAGGGTGTGCGAACAGCCCAGCTTGGTGGGTACGGTCTCGATCAAAGTCGCCGCGCCCGTACGTTTCGCCTGATGTCGACCCTGCCCATGCCACTCAGCTACCGCATATTCCGCAAGAGGCTGGCCGGCAATTTTCCAGCCGACAGCACGTATGGCCCGTCGACCCTGCAGAGCCTCAAGCGTGGTTCGAGCAGCGAGCTCGATTACCTCAACGGCGAGATCGTCACGCTCGGCAAGCAGATTGGACGCCCGACGCCGTACAACTCCGGGCTGCTAGAGCAGGGGCGAGCCGTCTTCGCCACCGGACGCCATCAAAGCCCGGAGGAGCTGCTGCGGAACTTCAAGTTTTGAGGGAACGAGGCGCGGCAATAAACTAAGTCCTATGCCCACTGTCCTGGACCTGTTTTCGCCTGCGGCCCGAGCCTGGTTCTCAGGCGCCTTCGAGGCCCCGACCGATGTCCAGGAAGGTGGCTGGCGGTCGGTCGCCGCGGGCCAGCATACCCTGATGTCGGCGCCCACCGGTAGTGGCAAGACGCTCGCCGCATTCCTCTGGTGCATCGACCAACTGGCGACTGAACCCGTTCCCGCCGAAGCCGAACGCTGTCGCGTCCTTTATGTGTCCCCGCTGAAGGCGCTCACGGTGGACATCGAGCGAAACCTCCAGGCTCCGCTCAGAGGCATCGCATTACAGGCCGAACGGATGGGTCTGACGCAGTCGCCCATCACGATCGCCATCCGCACCGGTGACACACCGACCCGCGATCGACGGCAGATCGAACGCCACCCGCCGGACATCCTGATCACGACTCCCGAGTCCCTCTTTCTGCTCCTGACGAGCGCGGCGCGCCAGATCCTACCGAGCATCCGCTGGGTGATCGTCGACGAGATCCATTCGATGGCCGACACCAAGCGCGGCGCGCACCTCGCGCTGAGCCTGGAGCGGCTGGCAGCGATCACGAAGACCGAGCCGCAACGCATTGGCCTGTCGGCGACGCAGCGCCCGTTGAGCGAAACCGCGAAGTTCCTGGGCGGCACCAACCGCGAGGTGACCATCGTCGACGCCGGTCGCGTCAAGCCGATGGAGATCACCGTCGAAGTCCCGGTAGAAGACATGGCAGATCTCGAGCGGGGCGCGGAGGTTTATAGCGGGCCGGCGGCGGTCATCGGCGCCGAGCCAGAGGGACCCCGGCGCAGCATCTGGCCGGCGATCCATCCGCGCATCCTCGAGCTGGTCCGGGAGCACCGATCGACCATCATCTTTGTCAACTCGCGGCGCCTCGCCGAACGGCTGGCCGCGGCCATCAACGGGCTGGCCGGCGAGGAGTTGGTCCGCGCCCATCATGGCTCGATCGCCAAGGAGCAACGCCTCCTTATCGAGGATGCGCTCAAGGCGGGCCGGCTCCCTGGACTGGTGGCGACCTCCAGCCTCGAGCTGGGCATCGACATGGGCGCGGTGGATCTCGTCATCCAGGTCGAGTCGCCGACCAGCGTCGCCAGCGGCATCCAGCGCATCGGCCGCGCCGGGCATTCCGTCGGTGAGCCGTCCAAGGGCACCATCTTTCCCAAGTACCGCGGTGACCTGCTCGAGACCGCGGTGGTCGTCGATCGGATGCTGCGCGGCGAGATCGAGACGACGCGCGTCCCGCGGAATCCGCTCGATGTGCTCGCCCAGCAGATCGTAGCGATGACGGCAATGGAGGAGTGGTCGGTTGCGGCGCTGACGGAACTGGTGCATCGCGCCTATCCGTTCAGTGACCTCGGGCCCCGCGCACTCGAGTCGACGCTCGACATGCTGAGTGGGCGCTATCCCTCGGACGAGTTCGCGGAATTGCGACCGCGCATCGTGTGGGACCGGCTCGAGGGAAAGATCCGTGGCCGGGCCGGCGCGCAGCGCCTGGCGGTCGTCAGCGGTGGCACCATCCCTGACCGCGGGCTGTTCTCGGTGAACTTGCTGGACGACGGCAAGAAAGTCGGCGAGTTGGACGAGGAGATGGTCTATGAGATGCGGCCGGGCGAGACGTTCATCCTGGGCGCCACGACCTGGCGCGTCGCCGACATCACCCCCTCGCAGGTGATGGTCACTCCCGCGCCGGGCGAACCGGGCCGCATCGCGTTCTGGCACGGCGATGCGCTGGGACGGCCGGTCGAGGTGGGCCGCGCCATGGGGCAGGCGATGCGCGAGCTCACGGCGATGGAGCCCGATGACGCCACCGCGCAGCTCCAGGAGCGATCGCGCTTCGACGACCGCGCCGCCGCGAATCTCCTTAACTACCTGTCAGACCAGGTCAAGGCCACCGGCACGGTTCCGACCGACCGGACGATCGTGATCGAGCGCTTCCGCGACCAGCTCGGCGATTGGCGCCTGTCCGTGCTGACACCATTCGGCGCGCGCGTGCACGCTCCCTGGGCCCTGGCCGCGCGGGCTCGCATGCAGGAACGCCTCGACCTCGAGATCCAGATGATCTACACCGACGACGGCTTCGCGCTCCGGCTGCCCGAGGCCGACCGCGCACCGGATATCGATGACCTGCTGCTCGATCCGGAAGAGGTTGGCGAGCTGGTGACGGCGCAGCTGCACGGATCGGCGCTGTTCGCCTCTCGATTCCGCGAAAACGCGGCCCGCGCCTTACTCCTGCCAAGGCGCCGTCCGGGTGAGCGCACGCCGTTGTGGCAGCAGCGTCAGCGCAGCCATGACCTCCTGCAGGTGGCCAGCAAGCACGCCGAGTTCCCCATCCTGGTCGAGACCTACCGCGAGTGCCTGAGTGATGTCTTCGAGATGGACGGACTCCGCGACCTGATGACTGCCATTCGAGCTCGACAGATCCGCACTGTCGTGGTGGATACGGAACGCGCCTCGCCCTTCGCGTCGACACTGGTCTTCGACTACATCGGACAGTACATGTACGAGGGCGATGCGCCGCTGGCCGAGCGGCGCGCGCAAGCCCTGACGCTGGACAAGGAACTGCTGGCCGAACTGCTCGGCACCGAGGAACTTCGCGAGCTGTTGGATCCCCGCGCGATCGAGGTGCTCGAGCTGGAGCTTCAGGGCCTATTGAAGGAGCGCTGGCCTCGCGATGTCGATGAGGCCGCCGACCTCTTGCGACGTCTCGGCGATCTGACGACCGCGGAAGCCGAGGCGCGTGGGATCCGTACCGAATGGCTCGACCAGCTCGAGAAAGAACGCCGAGCCGCCCGCGTGCGCATCGCCGACGAGCCGCGATGGATCGCGGCGGAGGACGGCGCGCGCTATCGCGACGCGCTGGGCGTCACTCTTCCTGTTGGCCTGCCCGACGCGTTCCTGGAGCGGGTCGATGCGCCACTCACGTCGCTGCTGGTCCGCTGGGCTCGGACCCATGTGCCGTTCTTCAGCGCAGACCCGGCGGCGCGCTGGCGGCTACCGGTGCGCGAAGTGGAGAATGCCCTCCGCCAGCTGGCCGGTCGCGGCGACATCGTCGCCGGAGAGTTCCGACCGGGCCAGGCGGGTCGCGAGTACTGCCACCCCGACGTGCTCAGGTCGCTCCGCCGCAAATCGCTCGCCGCGCTCCGACGCGAGATCGAGCCGGTGCCGGTCGAGGTCCTCGGCCGGTTTTTGCCGGGCTGGCACGGCGTTGGCGTCCAGGCCAGCGGTCTTGACCGGCTCGCCGAGATCGTCTTCCAGCTGCAGGGCTGCGCCATCCCCGCGTCGGTGCTCGAGCGTGACGTGCTCGCGGTGCGGGTGCGTGACTACCGACCGCAGTTGCTCGATCAGTTGATCTCGATGGGCGAGGTGGTCTGGACCGGCCGCGGCTCCCTGGGTAACTCCGACGGACGCGTCGCGCTGTATCTGCGGGCGGACGCGGCGCGGCTGATTCGAGAGCCCGAGGAGCGGCCCGGCGGCGAAATCCACGAGCGTCTTCGCGAGCACTTGCAAGGCCGGGGTGCCTCATTCTTCCGCGACCTTTATTACGCGACGGGCTCGGGCGACGAAGATGCGGTGCTCGACGCGCTCTGGGACATGGTCTGGGCTGGTGAAGTCACCAACGACACGTTCCTCCCGCTGCGAATGCTGGGGCCGCGATCGCGCCGCAACCCCCGCCGCCCCGTGATGCGACTCGGGCCGCCGGCGGCCGCAGGGCGGTGGTCGTTAGTTAGTGATCTGCTGCGCCCGGCTGCGTCGAACACGGAACATCTCCACGCGATGGCCGGCATCTTGCTGCAGCGATATGGCGTCCTCACCCGCGAGGCGGCGCTGGGCGAAAGCATCACCGGTGGATTCGCCGCGCTCTATCCGGTGCTGCGGGCGATGGAGGAAGCGGGAAAGATCCGGCGAGGCTACTTCATCGACGGGCTGGGCGGCTTGCAATTCGCGCTACCGGGCGCCGTCGATCGGCTCCGCGCCTCGCGCGACGAGGACGCAAAGGTGGTCGCGCTCGCGGCCACGGACCCGGCGAGCCCGTATGGAACGACGATCCCGTGGCCCGAGCGCGAATCGCGCATGGCCCGCGCGGCGGGCGCTTACGTCGTACTCGACGGCGGCGAGCTGCGACTCTATCTCGAGCGCGGTGGACGGTCCCTGCTGACCGCCGGCGACGTCCAGCCGGCGCACCTGCGCGCGCTGGCCGCGATCGCGGCGCGTGTCGACAAGCTGGAGATCCAGAGTATCGACGGCGGGCCGGTCAAGGCGTCGCCACTGGAAGGCATGCTGCGCGAAGCGGGATTCGGGACGACGCCGAAGGGCGTGGTGCTCTGGCCCGAGCGGCGGCCCGTCCTTGCCTGAAGGCGACACGATCTGGCGTACCGCCGCCGCGCTGCGGCGTCGCCTCCAGGGCAAGGTAGTTACTGATGCCCGCCCGGCGGCGCTCGCCCGACTCAAGGGCCGACGGGTCGAGGCCGTCGAACCGAATGGCAAGCATCTCCTGATGCGCTTCGAAGGCGGGATCGCGCTGCACTCGCACATGCGGATGACCGGCTCGTGGCACCTGTACCGGCCGGGCGAGCGCTGGCGCCAGCCGGCGTGGCGCGCCACCGCGGTGCTCAGCTTCGATGACGTCGTGGCGGTTTGCTTCGCGGCGCCCGTGATGGAGCTCGTTCGCGACGCGCAAGCACCGATCGCCCACCTTGGGCCGGATATCCTGGTTGACCCATTCGATCTGGATGGCGTCATCGGCCGCGCTCGACGCTCCGAGGCAGTAACTCTTGGTGAGCTGCTGCTGGAGCAGCGTGTCTGCGCCGGCATCGGCAACATCTATAAGTGTGAGGCGCTCTGGGCGCTCCGGCTGGATGCCTGGATGCCTCCTGTCGAGCTGGATGACGAGCGGCTTCGGACGCTCTACCTAACCGCGCGCGACCTGATGCGTCGCAGCATCCTGACGCCGACCGCCCGCCAGCGCCATTCGGTCCACGGCCGTGGAGGACGGCCCTGTCCACGATGCGCAACACCGATCCAAATCCGCGCCCAGGGTCAGCAGGCCCGCCTCACGTACTTCTGTCCGCGCTGCCAGAGCGAACCGGCAAGAAAGGCTATTCCGACTCGGTTGAGCTAGTATTGCCGGCCTTCGGCTAGGAACGGCAAATGGGGGGACATTGAGTTCGTGATCGATCAGGATCAGGCGCGGAAGTTCTGGACCAGCTGGGTGCGCCGCGAGATCGGCGGCAATGACATGATCCAGGAGGCCGCGGTCAGCGCCGCCGTCAACGAGCTCCTTCTCGGACACGATAACCAGGCGGCCGCCAATGCCGCGCGCGACACCGCCCACCGGCTCAGCGGCGGTGTTCCAACTCCCCACGCTGCGCCTCCCCAACAAGGGGGGAGGGAGGTTGTCGCTACACCAGTCGCTGCCGCCGGGCCGGCTGCCAGCGGACACGCTGGAGCGCCGCTCGCCTGCAGACTCTGTGGCTCAACGCCCGCGGCCAACATGTCGATCCACGAGCACAATGGCCGGCTCCTCTGGATGGTCCATAAGACCAACAAAGGCCCCTTCTGCCGCGACTGTGGGACGGCCTTGCTTCGCCACCACCAGAACAGCACGTTGTTCCAGGGCTGGTTCGGCCTTTTCTCCTTTTTCATCACGCCCGTCACGCTGCTGCTCAACCTGGTCGCCTGGCGGAAAGTCAAGGCGCTGGGGCCGCCGCAGCGGGATCCCAACGTCGAGAGCAAGCTTGCTGCGCCGCTCACGCCGGGCAAGCCCCTCCTCCGACGGCCAGGTCCGTATGTCGCCGCCGTCGTGGTCGCCGCCGTGGCCATCTTCCTGGGTGTCAAGTCTGCCGACACGGGCGGGTGCCTCGACAGCAACACCGAGCTGGCAAACCGGAAGACCGACCTCCACAATACGTATGTGCGCACGTTCAACAGGGATAGCGCGGCAATCGAGGCGTGTACCTCGGTTGACTGCGAGCGAGCGCCGAAGCTGGAAATCGTTGCCGCGTTGAAGACGTTCAACGATGGGCTCAACGGCGTCTGCTGGCCCGATACCTACAAGGCGGACGCCGCGGCCCTGGTGCGGGCGAACAGCGCGATGGCTGACGCCGTCACCCTCTGGGCGGCCGCTACCACACCCGATGAAGATCAGAGTAGGGCGCAGGTCGTCACCGATGAGCTGGCCAGGCGGCGAGCGGCAGATGCCGTCCTCTCTCGCGACCTGGGCGTTCCCGCCGCGACACCCGCGGCCTCCTAGCGTGATCGATCAGGAACAGGCGCGGAAGTTCTGGACGAGCTGGGTGCGCCGCGAGATCGGCGGCAGCGAGATGATCCAGGAGGCCGCGGTCAGCGCCGCCGTCAACGAGCTCCTTCTCGGACACGATAACCAGGCGGCCGCCGATGCCGCGCGCAACACCGCCAGGCAGCTCAGCGGCGGCGTCCCCCCAGCGAGCGCCACGCCAACGACATCGACGCCAGTGACGACAGCAACCGTCCGCCCTGGGAAGCCACTGTTTGCGCGGCCCTGGCCATATATCGCCGGAGCCGCCGGCATTGCGGTGGCCGCCATCATCGTCGTTGTCGCCACCCGGTCGATCCACAACATCGGGTGCCTGGTCAGCCAGACGACGCTCGCCCATCGTTCGACGACGTTGCACAACGCGTTTGTCGACGTTTACAACCGTGACTTCAAGGTCATCGATGCCTGCACGTCGGTCGACTGTGAGAAGGCGCCCAAGCTCGAGATCGCGGGCTCGCTCAAAACCTACAACGACGGGCTCAATGCGGTTTGCTGGCCGGACAAGTACAAGGCCCACGCGACTTCCCTGATGCAGGCCAACACCGCGATGGCCGACGCGTTTACAAAGTGGGCATCGGCGACGACGCCGGCAGAGGACCAGTCACTGCAGACCGCCGCCAAGGAGCAGGACAACCGCCAGGGCGTGGCCGACGACATCCTCTCCATCGATCTCGGCGTGCCCCTGCCGACCAACGCACCTTCCTAATATTTGCCGTAGACGGGGATGGCGGTTCCCGTGATCGCCACTGCGGCATCGCTGCAGAGATAGGCAATGACGGCGGCGATCTCCGTCGGCGCGACCGCTTTCTGCATCAGTTTCTCGGGCAGGGCCTGGCGGTTCGCCGCCGTGTCGATGATGGCGGGAACGACCACGTTCACGCGCACACCCGATGCCTTCAGCTCGGCCGCCAGCACCTCGGTCAGCGTGATCACGCCGGCTTTGGCGACGGCGTAGGCGGCGGCGCCCGTCTCGGCGACCAGCCCGGAACGCGACGATACGTTGACAATGGCTCCAGCCTGCATGCGGCGGGCCGCGGCGCGGCATGACCACCAGGCCGTCCCCAGATTCAGGTCCATCATGAAGGTGAAGTCATCCGGAGTAGAGTCGACGACTTTCCCGCCGCGGTAGCCGCCGGTCGCGTTCACCACCCATCGCGGTGTTCCCACGCGGTCGATCCGCTCCCAGAGGTCGTCGACCGCGAGCCGCGAGGTCAGGTCGGCTGTATCTCCGGTGACGACACCCGGATATTTCGACGCCAGCTGCGAGACCTCGGCACGCGAACGCGCCACGGCGATCACGCGATCACCGCGGCTCGCGAACGCGTCCACGATGGCGGTCCCGAGCCCACCCGTCGCGCCCATGATCACCGCCAGGTCGGTCACGCCCCCACCCTACCCTCCCCCGCGAGCGGGGGAGGGGAATCATGGAGCTGATAGCGGAGGAACAGGTGGGATTCGTGGCGGCGAACGCTGAGCAGCCGGCTTCGTTTCGGTCTTCGACCGAAATCGACGCCGCGGATCAGCCCGAAGGATTCACCGCTTTGGCCTTCCAGGACCGGCGAGACCGTCAGGAAGAGCTCATCGACGCGATCGCGGCTCACGACTTCTCCGAAGAGCTGTGGACCGCCTTCGGAAAGGATGGTGCGGTAGCCGTCGGCGCGCAGCGCATCGAGGATGTCGTCGACGTCGATCGGGTCGGTGTCGGAAACGGCTCGCACTTCGGTGGCCTTCGGCAGCACCGCCCGCAGCCGCTTGGCCGAGGCGGCGGCCGTGAGCACCAGCGCGCCGCCTTCCAGCGCGGGCTCGGATGGATCCAGGGCGTCGCTTCCGCAGACAATCACCAGCCGAGGTGTTTTCTCTCGCCCCAGCGCCCGACGCAGCTCGGCGTACGCCCCTGCCGCTGCCGGAAAGATGTAATCAGGCGTCCACAACGCCTTGCCACCTTCGGCGCGAACCGTTCCGGCGCCAACCAGCACGGCATCGGCGAAGGCGCGCAGCAGCCCCATCACGAAACGATCGGCCTCATTGCGCCCGCTGATGATCCCACCGGACGGCGCGGTGCCACCCTCGAGCGCCACGATCCCGTCGATCGAGCTGACGAAATTCGCATACACATGGCCTTCCGGGATCGACAGCCCGCCGTCATATAGCGCGGCCAGTTGACGCGGCAGTGCGTAATCGGGAAGATCGGGCGCCTCGAACAGCCGGCTGAGCGGCTTCAGGAAAGATGCCCGTTGGCGCGTGACCGCGCGATGTTCAAGAACTCCTCGCGAAGACCGGGGTTCGACTCGTAGTTGCCACGCCAGAAGGTCGTCCTGGTTGTCGATTCCGATTCGCGGACGCCGCGCATCTGTGTGCAGAGGTGGATCGCCTCGAGGTAGACGGCGACGCCGTGGGCCTGAAGGATGCGGGAGAGCGCCTCGGTGATCTCGCGCCCCATCCGCTCCTGCACGGTGAACCGCCGCGCGAAGAGGCGCACCAGACGGGTCAGCTTGGAGATGCCGATGATGTGCTCGTGCGCGACATAGCCCAGGTAGGCGTGGCCGAAGAAGGGAAAGGCGTGGTGCTCGCAGAGCGCGTAAAAGGGAATCGGTCCGTCGATGACCTGGCTGAGCTCACAGTCGGGACCCCCATAGCACTCCGTCGGAAAGGCCGTGACCAGCTTGGCGTCGCCCTCATAACCCTCGGTCGAATCGAAGATCGCTCGTAGGTAACGCATCGGCGTCTTGGCGGTGCCCGGCGTATTCAGCGGCATGCCCAGGGCCTGAAGGATCTCAGCCATGTAGCCCTCGAAGCGGTTCCAGTCGGCGTCGCTGATGCGCCGCGGTCGGACGCGCTCCCAATCGCGGCCTTCGAGGTCATCGTCGCGCAGGCCGCCGACGGTTGGACGTGGCTCGTCGTCTGCCATCAGTTCGGTTGGAGGGTGTCCGCCGACCGGCGGACCTCGATCTGCCCATTCTGTCGACGGACCTCGTAGCGCACCTGGCTGATCGTGGCAGGTCCACCCTTCACCTGACCCGAACAGACGTCGAAACGTGAAGCGTGCCACGGGCACTGAACGATGTGTCCGTCCAGCTCACCTTCCGAGAGCGGGCCGCCGGCGTGCGAGCAGGTTTCGCTGATGGCGCACACGGTGTCGCCTTTCTTGTAGAGGAGGATCGGCGTGTCGCCCGCCACGGCCTTGACCAGCATGCCATCCGAGAGCTGGCCCTCGAGCAGCACCTTGGTGAACTTGGTCGGCACCTCCTGCCAGGCGTGGTGGTTGACGCCGGTGCCGATACCGAAGACGAGATCGCCGCCGAGAAACGCGGCGGCCAGGAGGATCAGGTAGCCGGCGTATGCCAGCAGGATGGCGAGCACGCGGCTGCCGCCGCCAACCCGAAGGACGAATGAGCCCAGGTAGAGAAGGATGACGATGGTGTTGAGCAGGCCATGGGCGACGCCCACGCGGCGCTCGCGGTCGATCGTGTCGCTCCAGTCGGTATAGCCGGCGACAGCGCTGGCGATGGCCCCCAGCAGGCCGATGAAGATCGTGACGTCGGCGGCCGAGACCCACCCGTGGCTGCGTTCGATGAGATAGCTCAGGTCGAAGAGGATGGCGATCGTCCAGGCGCCAATCGGGATGTCGGTGAGCACGGGATGGAGGGGATGGCCCAGCCACGTGCCATGCATGAATGTTT
>VBFR01000137.1 GCA_005889345.1 Chloroflexota bacterium | reverse complement strand
TCCAGGCTCTCGATGATGGAGCGCCGCGCGGTCCTCGCGTCTGCCTGGAGGAGCGCCACGGCGGCCAGAAACGTCAGCGACATGGACGCCTCATCGCTCCTTTCAAGGGTCCGGCGGAGCTCGAGGCTTTTCTCGAGAAGCAACCGCGCCGTTGGAAGATCGGGCTTCTGGCTGGCGCGCAGGCCCAACTGGTGAAGGATCGAAGCCTCGGCGGCCTGGTCTCGATGCTCACGGGCCAGCTCGAGCGCCGCCTCGAGGGCCGTCTCCGAGGCACCCAGGTCGACCGCGGCGGCGGCCATCAGCCCCGACCTCTCGAGCGCCGCCAACAATGTGACCCAGTCTCCGGCACGGCGGGCTTCGGCGACGGCCTCGTCGATCCGCCGGCGGGCGGCCGCGAAGTCACCGTGCAGGTAGGCAAATGCTCCGGCCAGATAAAGGGCGGCGGGGCGGCGGGGAAAGTCCGGTGATGTCTGCGCCAGGATGGCTTCGGCGAACTGGCGGGGCACCGACGCGTGACCGCGCAACTGCCAGAAGACATCGAGGGCCACCGCCAACCGCATCCCAAGCTCGGGATCGGCCTTTTGACTCCAGGCAAGGGTTGCGCCGATGTCATCGTAAAGAGCCTCAAGGCGGTCCAGCCACTCAGCCAGGTGGCCAGGCCTGCGCGATTCGGCAACCCCGATCAGATAGGCAGCCAGCCGGGTCTGGATGGGATCGAGCTCGCCGGCCTGCTCGAGCTGCTGGCGGCCATAACTCCGAATCGTCTCCAGGCAGCGATAGCGTGCGGCATCCCGCCAGACCATCGATTTGTCGACCAGTCGCCCGAGGAGGTCGAGGATGGCATCGGGTTTTAGCAGGTCGTCGCCGCATACGGCTTCCGCGGCGTCAAGCGTGAAGCGCCCGGCGAAAATCGAGAGACGCCGGAAGAGCATCTTCTCGGGATCGCTGAGAAGGCCGTAGCTCCAGTCGAGGGTGGCTCTGAGCGTCTGCTGTCTGCTCACGGTCGTTCGGTTTCCTCCCGTTAGCAGCCCGAAGCTCTTCTCGAGCCGACTGAGAATCTCATCGATCGACATCACGTGAACTCTTGCGGCTGCAAGCTCGATGGCCAGCGGGATCCGATCGACGCACTCACAGATCCGGACGATCAGGTCGATGTTTTCGTCGCTGATGCGAAATTGCGCATCGTGAGCCGCGGCGCGATCGGCAAATAGTCGCACGGCTTCGTCCCGTCCCAACGGCGGCACGCGCCAGGTCACTTCTCCGGGCACTCGCAGCGGCTCGCGACTGGTCGCCAGGACCTTGAGGCCTTCACATTCTTGAAGCAGCTCGACGGCCAACTCGGCGACCGTATCGACGACGTGCTCGCAGTTGTCCAGAACCAGGAGCGAGCGCCGTTCTCGCAGGTGGTCGGCCAGGGTTTCTGCCAACCGCCGGCTGGCCTGCTCCTTCAGGTGCAGGGTATCCGCCACCGCTTGCGGCACGAGGTGGGCTCCAGAAACCGGTCCGAACTCGATGAACCACACACCATCGGCGTGCTCCGGGACTACCTCGGACGCCAGTTCGAGAGCCAGCCGCGTCTTGCCGGAGCCGCCTGGTCCCGTCAGGGTGAGTGACCGTGACCGCCCGTGGAGTTCGCGGAGCTCACGCAGCTCGCCGTCGCGGCCGATGAATGCCGTCAGCTGAACCGGGAGGTTGGTCGCCGGTTGCTGCGAGCGGATGGGCGGAAACTCTCTTGGATGCTCGGCGTCGACGAGCTCGAAAACGTGCTCGGGGCGCGTCAGGTCTTTGAGGCGATGCACTCCGAGGTCGCGCAGCTCCGCGCCCTCGGGTAATTCGTCGACAAGGAGTTGCTCGCTTGCGCTCGTGAGCAGAACCTGCCCGCCGTGACAGGTCGCCAGTAGCCGTGCACAGCGGTTGAGAACCTGACCGTGATACTGGTCCTCCCGTAGCTCGGCTTCGCCACTATGCAACGCGACCCGAATTTCCAGATTGATCTCCGCCGGCCAGCGCTCGGCAACGAAGTCCCGCTGCAATGCGAGGGCGCAAGCGGCCGCGTCGACCGCCCTCGCAAAGACGGCCAGGATGCTGTCGCCGGCCCGTCCGCTCGGCACCTCAGTGCCGTGGTGCTCTTTGAGACGTCGGTCCAGGATGCGGTCGTGCCGGGCCATGGCTTCACGCATCGCCGACGGGGCGGATTCCCACGCCCGGGTCGAGCCCACCAGGTCGGTGAGCATGAAGGTAAGGGTGCCCTCGGGGAGCCCCGCCATGACGCTGACAGTACTCCACGGAGAGTGCTAGATTGTTCTCATGCCGCTGATCAAGCGGGGGGAGGACGGCGCCGCAGAGAGGACGGCCCGCGAAATGCGGAGAACGGCTGACCTCCTCGACGCCCTCGCTCGGGTCAAGCCGACCGCCCGCCAGAAGGCCAGAGCGCGAGCTCATCCGGAGATGGAGCGGATCGCCCGTCGCTTCGCCACCATCAACACCACGCTTGCGAAAGGCGTAACGGCCGGCTCGGTCAGCGCCGCGCAACTCCGGAGCATGGCTAGCAACTTCATCGCCATCGGTAAAGCACTGATCCCCTAGGCACACGACCGAGCAGTTGAGGCTTCGTTCAGCCACATCGGTTATCGTGGGTCAGGTCGGCCTGAGTCGATGCGGCTCACGAAGCTGGCATTGTTTTCATCGCAGGAGGAGGAACGGATGAGCGGGGTTCGGGTACTGGTCGGCACGCACAAGGGCGCCTTCGTCATGACATCGGACACGAAGCGCAAGCAATGGGACATAAGTGGCCCGCACTTCACCGGCTGGGAGGTCTACCACGTCAAAGGGTCACCGGCAGATCCGAACCGGCTCTACGCGTCGCAGAACACGGGCTGGTTCGGGCAGGTGGTCCAGCGCTCGAACGATGGCGGCAAGACCTGGCAGGCGATGGAGGGCAAGTTCGCCTACGACGGCGAACCCGGCACTCATAAGTGGTATGACGGATCGTCGCGGCCCTTCGAGTTCAAGCGAATCTGGCACCTCGAACCCTCGCTCACGGACCCGGACACCGTCTACGCGGGCGCCGAAGACGCGGCCCTCTTCCGCTCCACAGACGGGGGCCAGAATTGGCACGAGCTTCCCGCTCTCCGCCAGCACAGTACTGCGCCCAACTGGGCGCCGGGGGCCGGCGGCATGTGCCTCCACACGATCATCCTCGATCCGAAGCATCGGGACCGGATGTTCGTGGCGATCTCGGCGGCGGGCGCGTTCCGCAGTGACGATGCCGGCAAGAGTTGGCGGCCGATCAACCAGGGACTGCGGTCGGAAGGCATCCCCGATCCGAATGCCGAGGTGGGCCACTGCGTGCATCGAATCGCGATGAACCCCTCGCGCCCTGACACGCTGTTCATGCAGAAGCACTGGGACGTCATGCGCACCGACGATGCGGGCGACTCCTGGCGCGAGATCAGCGGCAACCTCCCCTCGGACTTCGGATTCCCGATCGACATCCACCCGCACGAGCCCGAGACCATCTACGTGGTCCCGATCAAGAGCGACTCAGAACACATTCCGCCGGATGGGAAGCTGCGCGTCTATCGCAGCCGGACGGGTGGTAACGAGTGGGAGCCGCTGACCAACGGCCTGCCGCAGAGCAACTGCTACGTGAACATCTTGCGCGATGCGATGGCGGTCGACTCGCTCGAGTCTCCCGGGGTCTACTTCGGGACGACCGGTGGACAGGTATATGCATCCGCTGATGCGGGCGATAGCTGGAACCCGATCGTGCGGGACCTCCCTGCGGTGCTGTCCGTCGAGGTGCAGACCCTTAAATGATCCGCGTCGTCCTCCCCCCGCACTTGCGGAATCTCGCCCAGGTCAAAGGCGAGGTTGAGCTCGATGTCCAGGGACAGGCGACACCGCAATCCGTCCTCGATGCGCTGGAGTCGCGTTACCCGGTGCTACGCGGGACGATCCGGGACCAGACCACGCGAGAGCGGCGCGCGCTGGTGCGGTTTTTCGCCTGCGAGGAGGATCTGTCGCTCGATCCGCCCGATCGTCCGCTGCCCGACGCAGTGGTGACCGGGAAGGAGCCGTTTCTGATTATTGGCGCAATGGCGGGCGGCTAGGCGGTCAGCTCGGCGAGCCTGAGTCGGCGGTTATTTTCGCGCGCTCACGTTCGACCAGCTTGCGGCGGAGGATCTTGCCTGACGCCGACTTGGGGATTTCGTCGATCGTCTCGACCAGCCGGATCTTCTTGTGCGGCGCGACCCGCTGGGCGACATACGCCATCAGGGCTTCCGGTGTGATCTCGCTCTTGAGCACGCCCCGCCCAACGACGCCACGGCCAGGAACGCGATCGGGTACTCGATCAGGTTTGGGCTGAAGATGGCGAACACATCGCCCTTCCTGAAGCCGCGTCGTCGCAATGCCGACGCCACCCGTTTGACGCCGTCGGCCAGCGCCCCGTAGGTCAGTTCGCGTCCGGTGAGGCCGTCGATCAGCGCCGGCTTGGTGCGCAGCTCGCCTGCACGATGCAGAACGAACGGAACGAGGGGGCTATCCGGAATCTCGACAGCGGGACCTCTGTAGATCATTCCGCCATTCCCTCGGGGCGCGCGACGATCATAACGCGTAGCGTTGGGGAATGGAGATCACACCCAAAGACCGGGCCCTCGCCGACCTCAAGCCGCTGGACCCTGCCCACTTCACGGGGCGGGCGGCTGCGCGCGACCTGCTCGTCGCGCAAAAGCCGGCACTCCCCACCACGGCCATCGTTGTTCGCTTCGAGCCGGGCGCGCGGAACCACTGGCACTCGCACGAAGGGGGGCAGGTGCTCTACGTCATCGACGGAGCCGGATGGGTGCAGGTGCGGCGTGGCGCTCCGCAGCGCATCCGGCTTGGCGACGCCGTCCGCGCCGAACCCGGTGAGGAGCACTGGCACGGCGCCGGGCGGAGCGGTCCGCTGGCCCACATCGCGATCAACGTCGGCGAGGCCCGCTGGCTGGAAGAGTCACCCGAGCCACCCGATTGACGAGCGACCCTCTGTAGTCTGACCGTATGTCAGCGGCGAAAGACGAGGTCCTGGAAGTCGCCGGGCGTACTGTCACGATCAGCAATCCGGACAAGGTTTTCTTCCCGAAGAGCGGCTACACCAAGCTCGACCTGGTCCGTTATTACGTAGCCGTCGCTGAAGGAGCGTTGCGTGGCGTTGGCGGACGCCCCATGGCGCTCAAGCGGTTCGTCAACGGAGCCGAAGGGGAGGCCTTCTTCCAGAAGCGCGCCCCGACGTCACGTCCCGAGTGGATCGAGACGGTTGAGCTCTCGTTTCCCTCCGGCCGGACCGCGGAAGAGATCGTGGTGCGCGATGCCGCGCAACTGGCCTGGATCATCAACCTGGGCTGCATCGACCTCAATCCCCACCCCGTCCGTGCCGAGGACCTGGATCACCCGGACGAGCTGAGGGTCGACCTGGATCCGGTTCCCGGCGTGCCGTGGGCGCAGATTCGTGACGTCGCGATGGTGACGCGCGATGTGCTCAAGGATTTCGGGCTGGTCGGCTGGCCCAAGACGTCGGGGTCGCGAGGCATGCACATCTATTGCCGGATCGAGCCACGCTGGACGTTTCCCGAGGTGCGACGCGCGGCAGTAGCGCTCGCGCGCGAGGTCGAGCGCCGTGCCCCCGAGATCGCCACCAGCCGCTGGTGGAAGGAAGAACGGCACGGCGTATTCCTCGATTACAACCAGAACGCCAAGGATCGGACGGTCGCGTCCGCCTACTCGGTCCGCCCTCTGGCCGACGCCCGCGTATCGACGCCGCTCCGCTGGGACGAGGTGCCCACCTGCGAGGCGGAGGCCTTTACCCTCGCGACCGTGCCTCGTCGGTTTGCGGACTTGGGCGATCCCTCGAAAGGCATCGACGAGGCGATCGGATCACTGGAGGCACTGCTCGAGCTCTCCGCACAGCACCAAGCGGCCGGCTTTGGCGACGCGCCCTGGCCTCCGCATTTCGCCAAACAGACGGGCGAGCCGTCCCGCGTGCAGCTCTCGCGACGTAAGCGCGAGGACCGGCCGGCCGGGCCAAAAGGTGAGGTGCCGCCGCCGGCCCCCGGCAAGACGGTGGGTCCGACCGGTCGCCGCCGCACGACGATGCCCCTGATCGAGATCGCTCGCGCGGCATCGGAAGCCGAGGCGCGCGCCGGCCTGCAACGATGGCGGGCGCGCCATGGCGAGGTGTGGTCACACCTCGCGCCCTCGGATATTCTGGTCGACTCGATGCGGGGGCGCAACACCACCTGGACGCGCATCCGTATCAACCTTCGCAACGTACCAGAGTCGGAGCGACCGCCCCAGGAAGCGCTCGAGGTCGACTACGATCCCTGGGCGGGCTACCAGGGTCCGGACCGGTCAGGTCAGCTGGAGCGTCCGAAACGCAAGCGAACTACCCCAACCGACGCTTGACCTGCATGTGTTGTTTCACGGTCTTGTGGATCAGCTTCCATTTCCGGCGCTCCTCGATCTGTAAGCGGACGTCGGCCTTGACCTCGATCGCGCGTAGCTCACGCTGCAGCTTGCGATAGCTGTTAAGGCGGCTCGCCTCGAGCGTCCCGCCCTCCAGCGCCGCGACGACGGCACAGCCTGGTTCGGTCTCATGCCGGCAATCGGTGAACCGGCAGCGGAGTGCCAGCTCCTCGATATCGAGGAAAACCTCAGCGAGCGCCTCCGCTCCGGCCCAGAGCTGGATCTCTCGTAACCCGGGCGTGTCGATGACGAGGCCACCGCCGGGCACCTTGAGCAACTGGCGATGACTGGTCGTGTGCCGCCCCTGGCCGCTTTTGTGCACTTCGGCCGTGCGCAGCACCTCCCCGCCGAGCAGGCGATTGATCAAGGTGGATTTCCCGACGCCGGAGGACCCCACCAGCACCGCCGTCTTACCTGCGGACAGATAGAGGCGGACGGCCTCGATCCCCGCGCCGGTCCGGCTGCTGACGGCGATCAGCGGTACACCGGCCGCAATCGTTTCGAGCTCCGCCTCGAACGGGTCAGGGTTGTTGAGATCCACCTTGGTCAGCACGATCACCGGCGCCGCCCCGCTCTGGTAGGCGACGGTCAACAACCGCTCGATGCGGCGCAGGTTGAAATCGGTGTCGGCCGAGGTCGCGATGAAGACCAGGTCCACATTCGCGGCGATGACCTGCGCAGCCGTTTCCGAGCCCGGTGCCTCCCGGGTGATCGCGGACTGCCGTGGCAGCACGGCGCGAATCTCCGTGGATTGCGACGTGTGGCGAACGGCCACCCAGTCACCGACCGCGACCAGGCGGGCCTCGCGTATCGCGCTTCCAAGCGTGGCCAGTGGCGCGCTGCCGGCGAGCTGCACGAGGAATTTCGTTCCATAGTCGGCCGAGAGCCGTCCGGGCTGGACACCCTCGTCGCCGAGGGCATCGAATGCGGAAGCGAATCGATCGTTCCAGCCGAGCTCTTCCAGCTCCGCGCGGTCGTGTGAATTCAATGCGGGAACCTCCCTGATGTGGGTAACGGCAAACGGCGGCGGCGCCCTTCGCCGGGGAGGCTATTCGCGGCTTTGCGTCTTAAGGCCCCGAGTCTAACAGCAGCGGGGCCAGGCGTCGCAGCTCGGCCGTGGTAGCGCGGTCTGGCGTCGCCGTCAGGACGCTGACCGCCACCTGGTCGGCGCCGGCCCCGAGATGCTGCCGCAGTTTGCTCGCGATCTCCTCATCCTCGCCCCAGGCGACCACCGCATCGAAGAGGCGGTCGCTTCCCGGCGGGGTCAGGTCCTTAACCGACCACCCCAACCGAACCAGGTTCTGCCGGTAATTCGGCAGCGCCAGGTAGGTCCGCATATAGATGTCGCCGAGACCGCGAGCCGCCTGGCGCGTCTTGGCGAAGACCACGGCTTGCTCCGGCGCGAGGAGACGGTCCGGCCCAAGGATGCCGCGCGCCTCTTTCGTGTGCTCGACAGGAACGAAATAGGGGTGGGCACCGGCCGTCCGCTCCCGCGCGAGCTCCAGCATCTTCGGTCCGAGGGCGCCCAGCACGATGGGGACGGGCGGATGTGGCTCGGGCGCGCGGTAGGGGGCGTTCGCCATCTCCTCGAGATAGGTGCGCATCGCCGTCAACGGCCGCTCGTAGTGGTGGCCACGAGCATCCACGAGCCGAGCGTGGCTGACGCCGATGGTGAGCACGAACCGACTCGGCCAGGCTTCGGCCAGCGCTCGGCCGCCATTCATCATCGCGGTCGGGTCGCGCACCCAGATGTTGGCGATGCCGGTGGCAACCGTGATCTGGCGGGTAGCCGCGAGGATGATCGCCGAGGCCGAAAAGACCTCGCGGGCGAGGGATTCGCCGACCCAGATCGCGCCATACCCCATCTCCTCGACCTCGGCGA
>VBFR01000136.1 GCA_005889345.1 Chloroflexota bacterium | reverse complement strand
GCTGGACCGCCACAACTTTGTCTGCTTGCCCCGGCCTAACTTATCGAGCATGAGCGCGTCGTGACTCGGATCGGGGGCGCGATCCTACTTCGTGACCAGGTTGATCAGCCGGTCGGCAACGTAGACCGCACGCGCGACGCGGCGGCCATCCAGCGCACGTTGGACGTTGGCGCTCTGGAGCGCGCGCTCCTGGGTGCCGGCCTGATCCGCGCCCGCCGGCATCTCGACGCGGTCGCGGAGACGCCCATCGACCTGGACGACGATCGTGACCTGCGGCCGGCGGAGCAGCGACTCGTCGAGCTCGGGCCACGGCTGGAAAACAAGGAGACCCTCTCCACCCTGTCGCTGCCATAGCTCCTCGGCAAGGTGTGGCGCAAACGGTCCGAGCATCCGTGTCATGCCGAGGGCGGCCGCCTCCCAGGCCTCGTCGCGCCGCCCTCCGCCCTGCAGGTAGTCCTGCATCAGGTTGGCCAGCTCCATCAGCGCGGAAACCCCCGTATTGAACCGAAACGCGTCGACGTCTCGCGTGACGCGATTGATCGTCTCGTGCAGTTTGCGGCTGAGGTCTCGCGGACTGACCGGGTTCGCCTCCGCCATCGCCTCGTCCTCTTCGCCGACGATGAGGCGCCAGACCCGGTTTAGGAACCGGGCGACGCCGTCGACGCCGCGATCGTTCCATTCGGCGTCCAGCTCCGGTGGCCCGATGAAGAGCTCATAGACGCGGGCGGTGTCGGCGCCGTAACGCTCGACCAATTGATCCGGGGTGACGCCGTTACCCTTCGACTTCGACATCACGGAGCCGTTGCGTTGGATCATCCCCTGGGAAAAGAGCGCCGCGAATGGTTCGTCGACGGAAACCATGCCGGCGTCATAGAGCGCCTTCATGAAGAAGCGCGAATAGAGTAAGTGCAAGATCGCGTGCTCGATGCCGCCGATGTACTGGTCGACCGGCATCCAGTAGTCGACCTTGGCCTTGTCGAAGGGCAGCGTCCGGTTGTGAGGATCGGCATAACGCAGGAAGTACCAGGAGGAATCGACGAAGGTGTCCATGGTGTCGGTCTCACGGCGGGCGGGCTTGCCGCAACGCGGGCAGGTGGTCTTGACGAATTCGGGGGTGTGCGCCAGAGGGTTCTGGCCGTCGGATCGAAACTGGACATTATCCGGAAGCGGCACCGGAAGCTGGTCGTGGGGGACCGGCACGATGCCATGGTCCGGGCAATAGACCACCGGGATCGGCACCCCCCAGTAGCGCTGGCGAGAGATCAACCAATCGCGGAGCCGGTAAGTGACGGTTCGCTTACCGATGCCTCGACGGTCCGCCTCGGCGATGACCTTCGCCATGCCGTCTTTCACGCTGAGCCCGCTGTAGGGACCGGAGTTGACCAGGAAGCCGTCATAGGACTCGAAGGCGGCCTCCAGCGGCCTCCCTGACGGCTTGGGCGTGGGACTGATGACGTCGCGAACCGGCAGTCGGTATTTCTTCGCGAACTCGAAGTCGCGCGCATCGTGGGCGGGGACGGCCATGATCGCGCCGGTGCCATAGGTGGCGAGGACATAGTCCGCGACCCAGATTGGAATGCGCTCCTTCGTAAAGGGGTTGATGGCGTAGGCGCCGGTAAAGACCCCGGTCTTTTCATGCTCCGTCGAGAGCCGCTCGATCTCGGTCTCGGCCTTGGTCTGCTCGACATAGGCGTCGACCTCGTGCCGTCGGTCGTTTGTGACGATCTTCTGGACGAGCTGGTGCTCGGGGGCGATCACCATGAAGGTCGCGCCGAAGACGGTGTCGGGCCGCGTGGTGAAGACGCGCAGACTTCCGTCACCATCGACGGCGAACTCGAGGTCGGCGCCCTCGCTGCGGCCGATCCAGTTGGCCTGCATGACGCGCACGCGCTCCGGCCAGCGGTCGAGCTTGCTCAGGTCATCGAGCAATCGCTGCGCGTACGCCGTAATCCTGAAGAACCATTGCTCGAGTTCTTTCTTGGTCGGCTTGGTTCCGCAGCGCCAACAAACGCCGTTGACGATCTGCTCGTTGGCAAGGACGGTATTGTCTTTCGGGCACCAATTGACGGCCGCCTTCTGCTTGTACGCCAGGCCCATCTCGAGAAATTTCAAGAAGAGCCACTGCGTCCACTTGTAGTAGTCCGCGTTGCAGGTGGTGACCTCGCGGTCCCAGCCGTAGAGCACGCCCATGATGTCGAGCTCGTGCTTGGAGATCGCGATGTTACCTTCGATGGATACCCGCGGCGGGATGCCGCTGACGATGGCGGCGTTCTCCGCCGGCAAGCCGAAGGCGTCCCAGCCGAAGGGGTTCAGGACGTTGTAGCCGCGCATCACCTTGTAGCGGGCGATGGCGTCGCCGATGACGTAGTTGCGGAAGTGACCCATGTGCAATGGGCCCGAGGGATAGGGGAACATGACGAGGTTGTAGAACTTCGCCTTACCCGACTCTTCGCTGACCCGAAATAGGCCTGCCGTTTTCCAGGCATCGCGCCACTTGGGCTCGATCGCCTGCGGATCGTAGACGGGGGCGACAGTCCTGGCCATATCAGTGAAGGAGTGGTGGAGCCGACGAGATTCGAACTCGTGACCTATTGCATGCCATGCAATCGCGCTCCCAGCTGCGCCACGGCCCCACGCACGCGGGTCGAGGGTCAAGTTTAGCGAACTCTTCCCAGCGAGAGCGGCGCGGGCCGACGCCATTGCCTCGAGTATACACGGTTTTGTGTAATTGCCGCGGCGAAATCTGCGACGGCTCACCCTATGATTCAGCCGATGCAGCATCTGTGGGCGCCATGGCGGATGGAGTTCATCAAGGCGCCGCGCCCATCAGGCTGCTTCTTCTGCGAGGCCGCTGCTGCCGACCGATCGGACGACCCGGCTCACCTGGTCCTCGCCCGCGGCGAGCTGACGCTGGTGATCCTCAATCGCTATCCCTACAACAATGGGCACTTGATGGTCGCACCCAACGCCCACCTGGCCAACCTCGAGGACCTGCCGGCAGCGACGGCCAACGAATTGACGGCGCTGACGCAGCGCTCGCTGCGCGTGTTGCGCCAGGTGCTGGCACCGCAGGGCTTCAACCTCGGCATCAATGCCGGCAAGGTCGCGGGCGCCGGCATCGCCGATCATGTTCACCAGCACGTGGTGCCGCGCTGGGATGGCGATACGAACTTCATGCCGGTCGTCGCCCAAGCAAAAGTCCTTAACGAAAGCCTTACGAAGAGTTATCAAGAGCTGCGCGCCGCCTTCGATCGGCTGGCGTAAGGTCGATCGTTACTCACTCACGTCTCAATTAGGGCCGAACGGCGGATAGACCGAACGTAAACCGGTGCTACCTTCGTTCTAGCCATGAAGAAACGGCGGAGACAGTCTGGTCAGGCGTTAACCGAATATGCGTTCCTCATGGTCCTGCTGGCCACCATTACCTTCGCGGTCGTGGTGCTGGCGGGCAACCAGCTCCAGGGGATCTTCCAGGACGTGAGTTACGAGCTCAGCCACCTCACCGACGCCTCCACGCTCGCGCCGGACGGGAGCCCGCTCGCTCCCGGCGTCACGCCGGCACCTGCGCAATGCCCACCCGGACAGTCGGCTCAACTGAGAGGCCACAAATGGAAATGCAACTAGAGCGATCGAGCTACAACCCCGCCCCCCGTGGGCTCAACCGTATGCTGGCCAACCGCCAGCTGTGGAAGAACGCGATCTACTCGCTTGCGCTGATCACCTACCTGTGCTCCTTCCTATTCTTCGGGCTGGCCGTCGGTAACATGCGCGAGACCGGCGGAACCGTCACCACGGTGATCGATCTGATCGTCGCGCTGTATTTTCTGCTGCAGGTGATCTTCCTCTTCGTACTCAGCGGTGTCGTCGAACGCCGCCGCCGGACCGAGCCGATCGACTTTCCCGATCGGCGTCAGTAGAACGATCTAGAGTCGCTCGATCACTGTCGCGATGCCCATTCCGTAGCCGATGCACATTGTGCTCAGGCCATAGCGGGCATCCTGACGCTCGAGCTCATGCAACAGCGTGGTGATCAGGCGCGCGCCGCTGGCTCCCAGCGGATGCCCGAGCGCAATCGCGCCACCCGAGTAGTTGACCTTCTCCATGTCGGCGCCGGTCTCCTGCTGCCAGGCCAGTACCACGGGAGCGAAGGCCTCGTTGACCTCGAACAGGTCGATATCGCTCAGCTGCAACCCCGCCTTCTTGAGGACTTTATGGGTGGCCGGGATGGGTCCGGTCAACATGATGGTCGGCTCGGAGCCGACGATCGCCTGGGCCACGATGCGCGCCCGTGGCTTGAGCCCCAGCTGCTGCGCCTTTTCCTTCGTCATGATCAACACCGCCGCGGCACCGTCGCTGATCTGGCTGGAGTTGCCGGCCGTGACCACGCCATCGTCCTGAAACGACGGCTTCAGCTGCGCCATTTTTTCGCGTGACGGCGGGATGCGCACGCCCTCGTCGACCGCAAATTCATAGCTACTGCCGTTCTGTTTGACCTGCACTGGAAAGACCTCGCGGCTGAAGCGGCCTTCCTGGATCGCCTGGCCGGCCTTGATGTGACTCTGATAGGCGAACTCGTCCAGCTGCTCGCGAGTAAATCCCCACTTCTTCGCAATCATTTCGGCGGAGTTGCCCTGCGGGATGATCTCGAAGAGATCCATGAGCTTGGGGCTGACCGGCCCTTCACCGGGTCCGAACGCATCCGAGCCCATCGGCACCCGCGACATGTTTTCCACGCCGGCGCCGATGACGATCTCCTGCGCGCCGGAGAGGACGCCCTGCGCGGCGAAGTTCACCGCCTGCTGGCCGGAGCCACAGAAGCGATTGACGGTCGTCCCTGGGACTTCGACGGGAAAGCCCGCGATCAAGGCGGCGGCGCGGGCGATGTTCATGCCCTGCTCGCCGGTCTGGGTGACGCAGCCGGCAATCACATCGTCGACCTGGGCGGCGTCGATGCCGGCACGGTTGACCACCTCCCGGAGGGTGAGCGCCAGCAGGTCGTCCGGCCGGACCGGGCTCAGCTTGCCACCGCGCCGGCCGATCGCGGTACGAACAGCTTCAACGATGACGGCTTCTGTCATGCAAGCATCTCCCTGAGGGATTGCAAACCCCTCACCAGTCTAAACGTCAACTTCGTCTAGAATGTTCCGCGACATGAACGGCGCCGTGCTTGCGACAAAGGACCGGGCTTGGGCTCGGTAATCAAGAAGCGCAGGAAGAAAATGCGCAAACACAAGCACAAGAAGATGCTCAAGGCGACCCGTTGGCAGCGCCGGACGAAATAGTCAGCTTCTGATCGATCAGGTTCGCAAGCTGGGCCTGCGAAGCCTCCCCTGGGTAGCGAGCAACGACCACGCCGCGACGGTCAACGAGAACGAACGATGGCGGCGCGTCGATTTCATAGGCAGCCGCCAGGCTGCCTGACGGGTCGTACAGGCTCGGGTATCGCACCGTGAATTCGGCATAGAAGGCGCGCGCCAGCGCGCGGTCGTGGTCCAGCATGTCGACGCCAAGAAACTGGATTCCGTGGCCGGCATACCTGGCCGCCAGCGTGTTCAATCCCGGCTGTTCCTTGCGACAGGGTCCGCACCAGGCGGCCCAGAAGACCAGGACCGTGCGGGATGCCTTGAAGTCGACCGTCAGCGCCGACCCGTCGAGCGTCTCGCCCGAAAGCCGCGGCGCCGCCGTTCCGACCCGCCCGTTGGGCGCCGCCTGTGAGACGTCGGGCTGCAGGCTGCATCCCGCAAGCAGCAACACCAGGAGGAACCAGGGCCCGCGGCCCAGCAAGCTAGTTGACCGTGCCGGGCTGGGAGCCGCCCAGGGGTCGCTTAAACCCGAGGCCGGGCGTCGACGGCCGTGTGGCCGCCGGCAGCAGCGCCTTGTCGAGCACTTCATCGACGTGCTTGACCAGAACGAGCTCCATGGATTTCTTGACCTCTTCCGGCACCTCGTGCAGGTCCTTGCGATTCTTCTCCGGCAGGATGAAGGTCTTGATCCCCGCGCGATGCGCGGCCAGCAGTTTTTCTTTCAGTCCGCCAATCGGCAACACCTTGCCCCGCAAGGTGATCTCACCAGTCATGGCTACCTCGCGACGGACCGGTCGGTCGGTCAGCACCGAAACGATGGCCGTGGCCATGGTGATGCCCGCCGACGGACCGTCTTTCGGGATGGCGCCCGCCGGGACATGGATGTGAAAGAAATGATCCTCGAAGAAGCCGGGCTTCAGTCCGAGCTCGAGCGCGTGGGACCGCGCGTAGCTCACGGCCGCCCGCGCCGACTCCTCCATGACTTTGCCGATCTGCCCGGTCAGGGCGAACTCGCCCCGCCCCTGCATCAGGATCGCCTCGACGGTCATGACGTCGCCACCGTACTCGTTGACGGCCACGCCGGTGACCGCCCCGACCTGGTCTTCCAGCTCGGCGACGCCGAACTCGAAGCGCGGCGGCCCCAGGTAGCCCATCACGTCAGCAGGCTGGACGGTGACTTTTTCGGTCTCACCTTCGGCGATGCGCCGGGGAATCTTGCGAGCGATGTTGGCGATCTCGCGGTCGAGGTTGCGCACGCCGGCCTCGTGGGTGTACTCGCGGATGAGCAAGCGCAACGTTTCCTCCGGGACCTCCAGGTTCTCGTCGGTCAGCCCGTGCTCGCGCAATTGCCGCGGCTTGAGGAACTGCTGCGCGATATGCATTTTCTCGTCTTCGGTGTACCCGGGAAGCCGGATGATCTCCATGCGGTCGCGAAGCGGCGCAATGATCGTGTCGACGACGTTGGCCGTGGTAATAAACAACACCTGCGACAGGTCATAGGGGACTTCGAGGTAGTGATCCGAGAAGTCCTTGTTCTGTTCCGGATCGAGGACCTCGAGCAAGGCTGACGACGGATCGCCGCGCCAATCGGCGCCGACCTTATCGACTTCGTCCAGCATGAAGACCGGATTGCGCGCCCCCGCAACCTTCATTTGTTGCAGGATGCGCCCCGGCATCGCGCCGATGTAGGTCCGCCGGTGTCCCCGGATCTCGGCCTCGTCGTGGATGCCACCGAGGGAGAGCCGCACGAACTTTCGGCCCAACGCCCGGGCGATCGACTTACCGAGGCTGGTCTTGCCGACGCCCGGCGGCCCGACGAAACAGAGAATCGGCGACCGCAGGCTCTGCGAGCGCTGGCGCACGGCCATGTATTCCAGGATTCGTTCCTTGATCTTTTCCACGCCGTAGTGATCCTCGTCCAGGACTCGCGCCGCCGTCTTGATGTCCCAGGTCTCGCCCGGCAGCGGTCCCCAGGGCAGAGCGATCAGCCAATCCACGTACGTCCGGATGATGCCAACCTCGGGCGAAGCCGCCGGGATGCTCTGCATCCGGTCGACCTCTTTGAGGGCGCGCTCTTTGACACTGTCCGGCATCCCGGCCGATTCGATCTTTTCGCGCAGGTTGTGAAGATCGGCCCCTTCTTCGTCCTCGCCGAGCTCTTTTCGAATCGCTTTTAACTGCTCGCGAAGGATCTGGTCGCGCTGGAGCTTGCCGATCGTGCTCTGCACTTCGTTCTGGATCTTGGCCTTGAGCTCGAGGATCTCGACCTGCTTGCTGAGAAACAGGGCGAGAAGTCTCAGCCGCTCGAGCACGTTGGGGGTCTCCAGCATGTGCTGCTTTTGCTCGAGTGTCTGGTCGGGAGCCGCCGAAACGAGGTCGGCAAGATACACGGGGTCATCCGTCTTCGATACCGTGGCCGCGACCTCGGGGGCGACCGCCGCACCGGACTCCACGTATTTCTCGTACAGGCTCTTGACCGACCGCATGTGGGCCTCCATCTCGAGGCCCTCGCCGACCTGGTCGGCGACGATTTCGATCTCCACTTCGATGAAGGGCTTGAACTGGACGAAGCGCGCGATGCGCGCCCGGTGCGCGCCGGCGACGAGCATTTGCACACCGGCGGGCGTCTGCCGCATGCCGTTGATTTCCGCGATCGTGCCGATGGCGTAGAGATCCTGTTCGACCGTGTCGTCGACCTGGGGATCCTTCTGCGCGACCAGCAAGACCTGCTTGTCTTTGTCCATCGCCGCCGTGATCGCGGCGATCGACGTCCGCCGGCCAACCGATAGCGGGACGATCAGTTTGGGAAAGACGACGTCGTCGCGCAGAGGCACGAGGGGTATGCGCCTCAGCGTGGCTTCTCCAGACGTCTCCCTCTCCCCTTGCGGGGCGGGGTCGGGGAGGCTGGTTTGCTTGGCCATGCGCTAGACCTGTGCTCCCGCATCGGTGACGGCCGCTTTCCAGGGCTTCGGCGTCGCGATGCCGCCCTCGAGCGCCCGCGGCCCGATCAGGCGCGCGATCTGGTCTTCGTCCAGGACTTCTTCCTGCATCAGGGCACTGGCCAGCGTGTCCAGTTTGGCGCGGTTTGCGGTCAGGATGCTCTCCGCCGTTTCGTAGCCCTCGCTCAGGAGCCGGGTCACTTCCTCGTCGATGATGGCCGCCGTCCGCTGGCTGATGTGCGGGCTCCCGGCCAGCTCGCGACCGAGGAAGACGGCCTGCGGCGAATCATCGAATGAGAAGAGGCCCATCTTCTGGCTCATGCCCCAGCTCACCACCATGTGGCGCGCCAGTTCGGTCGCCGTTTCCAGGTCGTTCTGCGCGCCGGTCGTGATCGATCCCAGCCCCAGCTGTTCAGCGGCGCGTCCGCCGAGCGCCATCGCGATCCGTGCCTCGAGATATTCCTCGGACAGGTTATGCCGGTCATCGGTCGGGATCGATTGGGTGACGCCCAGTGCCATGCCGCGCGGGACGATCGTGATCTTGTGGACCGGGTCCGACTGCGGCTGATACCAGGCGACCAGCGCGTGGCCTGATTCGTGGTAGGCGATCACGCGACGTTCCGCCTCGCTGAGATAGATCTTGCGCTCCGATCCCAGGACGACTCGATCGAATGACTCTTCGAAGTCTTCCATCGCGACGGTCGTCCGGTTGGTGCGCGAGGCGTGCAGGGCGGCCTCGTTGACGAGGTTGGCGAGATCGGCGCCGACGAGCCCCGGTGTCGAGCGGGCGATGATCTCGAGGTCGACGTCGGGAGCCAGCGGCACGCTGCGCGTGTGTACTTTCAAGATGGCCGCGCGGCCGCGACGGTCGGGGCGATCGACGACGACGCGCCGGTCGAACCGGCCGGGCCGCAATAAGGCCGGATCGAGGACGTCCGCCCGGTTCGAGGCGGCGACGACCACGACGGCCTCGCGCTGGTCGAAGCCGTCCATTTCGACCAGCAGCTGATTCAGGGTCTGCTCCCGCTCGTCGTTGCCGCCGCCGAGGCCGGCGCCGCGCTGGCGGCCAACGGCATCGAGCTCATCGACGAAGATCACCGACGGCGAGTGCTTCTTGGCATCTTCGAAGAGGCTGCGCACGCGTGAGGCGCCGACACCGACGAACATCTCGACGAACTCGGAGGCGGAAATACTGAAGAACGGCACGCCGGCCTCGCCCGCGATGGCCCGCGCCAGAAGCGTCTTGCCGGTACCGGGTGGGCCAATCAACAGGACGCCCTTGGGCATCCGGCCGCCGAGTTTTTGGAACTTCTGCGGGTCGCGCAGGAAATCGACCATCTCCTGCAGCTCGAATTGCGCCTGCTCCACGCCGGCCACATCGTGAAAGGTCGTCTTGGGCGTGCCGGGTTCCTGCAGGCGGGCACGGCTGCGGCCGAAACTGAAAATGCCCTGCGCCGCCTGGCCGCTTCGTCGCATGAACCAGATCCAGATCGCGATCAGCACGAGGAAGGGCAGGAAGGTGAACAGCAGGCTTCCGAGGCCGCCCGTGTCTTGCTTGACCACGGTCGTGACGTGGTTGCTCTTCAACAGGGGGAAGAACGTCGGATCGGTGAGCCCCACATTGTCGGGCACGGTCGCGCTGAACTGGGTGTTCGTGACCCCGTTGTTGGTAAACGACGACTTCAGATCGCCTTGGGCGTTCTGGCCCTGGATCGTGATGTCCGCCACGTTGCCGCTGTCGACCTGGGTCAGGAGCTGCGAGTAGCTGAGGTCGACCCGGGCCGGCCCGCCGAACCGGCTCAGAACCGGCGAGAGCAGGATGAGGATGTAGAGGCTCAGGCCGGCCAGCAGGGCGAGCCGAAGCCAGGACCCCGGCTGTCGCGGGGTTTTGGGGCTCTGGGGCGGCGGCGTCGTCTGGTCGGGGCGGAGCGCCATATAGGGCTAGTCTATGCGTCGCGGCCGATTCGCAAACATTTCAACTAATCGAGCGCCGCCGGGAAAACGCCGGCGCAAAAACCGGTGGCGGGTACCTGAATCGGCACCATCCCGTCCATATTCCGCCTGGCGTTGATGATCTGGGGGTGCTGGTTTGCCGCCGGATAGAGGAAGCCAAACAGGATGTTGGCGTCGTCGATGAAGCAGGGCCAATCCTGCACGGAGGCATGAACCTGGGTTGTGAACCTGCCGCCGGCGCCGTCAATCCAGGCCGTTCCACCGGAGTCACAGCAACCGGTGAGCGAGTCACCGGTCGGCGCGACGGCCGCCGTTCCCCAGGCATCGCTCTGCACTCTCAGTGATCCCAGCCGCCCACCCCAGTCGAGGGTGGAGAAGTAGCCGGCTCCGCCGGCGGTCGCCGTGCGGTGATAACACGCCGTTCCGGCCGCGGTCAGGGTTCCCGACGGCTGACAGCCGGTCTGGAAGTCACCGCTGCCGATTGTCGCGAGTCGCGTGGCATCCGCGGGATCCACGACGTGATACTCAGGAGCACTGTACGGATTCCAGACGAGCCCCTGCTGCGAAAACGGCGGTGAGCTGGTCGCCGCCAGTACCAGCTTGCCGGCGTGCCATCCAACCGGCCAGACCCATGCGTGTTGAGACGAGAAGATCTCCACATGGTTGGCTCCTCCATGAAGGTCCTGCACATAGAGTCGCAGGGACGGTGGCGAGACGGCATAGTTCAACAGCGACACGGCAATCCGACGGTTGTCCGGTGTTACCGCGAACGCCGCATGGACCATTTTTGTCCCTGGCACCGTGGTGACCTGTCCGCTCGAGCCATCGGAGTTCAGGTATCGAACGTTGCTGTCGCCGTCGAGGTAGTAGACGGTCGTGCTCGACGCACTGACCTCGGGCAGGTCATACGCGGCGGCGCCCCCTCCCGTGCCGCCCGTCCCGATCGACGCACGCGCCGCCGCGTGGGCCTTCGCCACGACCTTGCCATTGGGTGCAACGAGCGCCAGATCGTAGCCCGCGCTTTGTGGACCGGTCCCGTTAACAAAGCCGACCAGGATGCCAAGGGACTGCACCGATGCGGTCGGGGCTGTCGCCGAGGCAGTTACTGACGTACTGGCCGTTGCCGCTGGCGAGGTCATCGCCGGTTTCTGGGTCTTGGGAGAAGCGCTACCGCACCCGACGGTGACAAGCGCGAGCCCGAGAAGGGCCGGCTGGCGAAACCTCACGAAGCCTTAACGCGGTCCGGGGCGCCTTCGTTACAAGGGCCGGTCCTATAATTCCGCGCGGGGCGATAGCTCAGCTGGCAGAGCGCCGCACTCGCATTGCGGAGGTCGAGAGTTCGAGTCTCTTTCGCTCCACCAAACCTGCTGTACGAATCCGGCTGATACCCGACAAAGCGGGTTCGGCTGATGCTTTACACAGTTTCGGCTGATGCCTTACAGCGGTTTCGGCTGATGCTTGACACTCCCGCGCATGAAGGAGTTGAGCGTGGGAGAGCAGCGGTACAAGGCGGTCATGGCGGTCCTCAGCGACGGGCGGACGGTGACGGAGGTGGCGCGGGACTGGGAGGTGAGCCGGCAAACGGTCCATGCCTGGCTGGCTCGCTACGAGCGGGAAGGGATGGAGGGGATGGGCAACCGGTCGCACCGGCCGACGATGTGCCCGCATCAGATGCCGGCGTTGATCGAGGTGAAGGTGCTGGAGATGCGGCGCTCCAAGCCCTTCTGGGGGCCGCGTCGACTCGCGCTGGAGCTGGCCAAGAAAGGCGTGACCCCAACGCCATCGCCCTCGGCGATCTACCGCTGTCTGCTGCGGGCGGGCTTGGTTCAGCCGATGCCGAGGCGGTGGCGAAAAGAGGACTGGAAACGCTGGGAGCGGGGCGCGGCGATGGAACTGTGGCAGCTGGACGTCCTCGGCGGGTTTCACCTCGCGGACGGGACGACCGCCAAGGCCCTCACTGGCCTAGACGATCACTCGAGATTCTGTGTGTCGGTGCGCCTGATGCATCGGGAGCGGACTAGCAAGGTGTGTGAGGGATTCAACCTGGCGCTGCGGCAATACGGGGTGCCGGACCAGGTGCTAACCGACAACGGCAAGGTGTTCACCGGCCGCTTTGCGCAACCTCCGGTGGAGGTGCTGTTCGACCGGATCTGCCGGGAGAACGGCATCGACCACATCCTCACGCAGCCGCGCTCCCCGACCACGACCGGGAAGATCGAGCGGTTCCACAAGACACTTCGCCTGGAGCTCAACACCCGGCAGGTCTTCAAGAACCTCACGACCGCGCAGGAGGCCGTCGACGAATGGATCACCTACTACAACACCGAGCGGCCGCATCGATCGCTGGATGATGTCCCGCCAGTGACCCGCTTCAAGGCTAGTGCGACGCAGGCGCGCGAACCCGAGCGAAACGGCGACTACTGGGTCTCACGCAAGGTCACGAGCAACGGCATCGTCTGTATCGGCTACCAGAAGGTGAACGTGGGGCAGCGAAATGCCGGCAGCGCCTGCGACATCCTGGTCAAGGATGGATTGCTGCAGTTCTGGGTCGGCAGCCAGCTGGTGAAGAGCGAGGTCCGAGCTACGAAAGGCGTCATTCGCAAGAAGAATGCCGAGGGGCAGGCCCCGCGGCGCTAGTCTTGCAGAGGAGTGTCAAGCATCAACCGAATCAGCTTCGTCAACCATCAACCGAACCTGCACACCCGCTCTCTAGACCTGTGCGAAGTCGGCTGAGGCACGACAAATCGTGTCCAGCTGATGCTTTACACAGTTTCGGCTGATGCCTTACAACCTTTGGAAGCTCAAATGGAACCGATCATTCGGCGAGCCCACGACGCAGGACCTTCAGGGATCAGATCAGCGATCATCGGCTTCGATGAAGAGCTTCGGGCAGATGTGCTAGATCGAATCGGCTCTTTTCTCGGGCCTGCGACATCATGGATCTCCAAGGATATGGAGCCGCAATGATTCCTGCGACAAATTGGCCCGACCCGCGGATCGTTGAATCGTTCCCGTACGATTTCGACCTTGCGACCCACACCGTCTACGCCGGCTTGATGGGCAGCATCTCTCATGGCACCTACGTTCCGAAGCAGGATCCCGACAGCATCGACGACGTGGACATCATGGCTATCGTCGTGCCGTCGCCAAAGTGGCTTCTGGGGTTGCATCAATGGGAGCACTGGGTCAAACAGCGCGACGAACTCGATGTCGTTGTCTACTCGCTGCGCAAGTTCGTCGGGCTGCTTCTCAAAGCCAATCCAAACGTCGTCGGCCTTCTATGGCTGCGTCCGGAGTTCGTCTTAGCCCAACACCCGGCCTTCGACGGGATAGTCAAGAACCGGCAGGCCTTCAGCAGCAAGCGCGCGTACGAATCGTTTGTGGGATATGCGGAGTCACAGCTCAACAAGATGGGTCTTCCTGGCCACCGTGCGTACATGGGGGCAAAGCGGAAGGAACTTGTGGAGCGAGACGGCTATGACTGCAAGAACGCGGCTCATTCGGTGCGGCTGCTGCGGATGGGAATCGAGTTCCTGGAAACCGGAGAGCTGAACGTCTACCGCACAGCGGATGCTGACGAGATACGCGCAATCAAGCGGGGCCTGTGGACGCTCGACCAGGTTAAGAACGAGGTCGATCGGCTCTCGGACAGGATTGGTGCAGCTCGCGACCGCTCGCCATTGCCCGCCGAACCCGACACAGCTTTAGCGGAGAACCTGTTGATAGAGATCACGCAGACAATCTGGTCAAATTCGAGTACCGGGGTCTGATCGACGTGCCGGCTCAACCATCGAGGACGGCGATCGCACGCTTGGCATCGGCAGTCAGCCGAATGCCTGACGGTCAGCGTCCCATGAGTCGGCAGCTCCAAGGGGTTTGGGGACAGGTCGGTCGCTCGGTAATCCAAGGTTGGATCACAGAGCTTGGTCGTTACCTGAGGGACTGAACCGAGCACGGAGCTGGGCGCTATCAGTTCCCGCCATTCGAAGCGGAGCTGTCCCTGAGTGATCCCGATCTGTGGGTCCGTCGAGAGGCCGAGTCGAGGCTAGAACGGAAAAAAGTGCCAGCTGGCCTTGTGGAATTGATAAATCGTGCCATGAGCAACCGGCGGTGCGCTGGACCTGCCGCGAATGCGGCGAGGTTAATCAGGTTGAGGCGGACAACTGTGCATCCTGCAATGAAACGACGCCACTAAGAAGAGGAATGATTGAACTCGACTAAGCCTCAGGACGTCGGCCTCCCGCTCCCTGGAACCAGTCGTTTTCAACAGCTCCTCGAAAGTTAGGGGTTCTCCCAGCTATTAGTGGGTCGTCAGGAGCCAAATGGTCACGATCAGGCAGAGCGCGATTCCGAGCCCAACTCCAATGGGCTGCGCGTGGGCTTCAAACCATCCAGCGGCCGCCGGAAACCGAGACCTAAGCTGACTCGGGGTGAATGCTTGGTCCCAAGAGCCCTCAATCGGGACGGAGAGGTCGTGGGCCACTGCTGTGACCTCGTCCATTAAGAAGTCTTCACCGGTAACCCTGACCAACGCGTCGCCATTCCGGTCCAGAGCCAGGACCCGATGGGACACGGGCCCCCGCGGCTGGGTCACGGCACAAATGAAAATTCGGGCCACCTCACTCCTGGGGACGGTGCGCCTCGACACAAACAGTCCCGATTGGCCCACGTTAAAGTCGTCCACGAACATCCTGGCGGTCCGCAAATAACGCCACCGCAGCCCAAAGCTGCAGGCCAGAAGCAGCATGACGCTGGCGGCGATTACGAGACCGACACCCTGGAAGCGAGTGTGGAGGTACAACTGTACAGCACCAACGGCAAGGGCCGGAACGATAAATAGAAGCTTTGGCCGAAAGGCCGATCGTGGTCGAACCGTTAACGGATAGATCGTGCCGACCCTTACCGGGCTCAGTTCGGGCGACGCGACTGCAGGTTGAGCGGTTGCGAAATGCATCCCTACCGCCGCCAACCACCCTCCACCAAACAGCGCCAGCACCAGTCCAAGCGTGCCGAGACCCAGCATTAGCAGGGCGACCATGCCGTCGCGGGACTCTTCGACGGTTGGGTTGGCCGAGGAAAGCCAGCGATGGCCGTAGACGTCGATCGCTGTGATTTGCTGTTGATAGACGGAAGCGCTCAGCGCGGAGCCCGGTTGAAGCAGATTCTTGTCGCCCGATGACACGGAGTCGAGGTCGGCGGCGAGCTCAACTGCACCCACTCTTACCCGGAGGTAGGCGCGGGTCGAACCAGTTGACGTGGAAAAATGGACGGTGGCAAGCGTCGCGGGTAGGACAGTGATGCAGTTGTCCTTGAGTGGATCCGATTGCGTAGTGCACATCGGCGCAACACGATAAGCGCGTGCGGTCTGCATCGCCTGGAGCCAGCCGTAAGCAGCGAAGAGACCCAGGCAGATCAACAGAAGGGGTCCAGTGAACAGCCTTACGACACGGAAGACTCGACGAGTCATGCCACCCGTGAAACGAACGGGGTAGCCGCTTACTTCCGCCCCGGGGGCTACGGTTCCCAAGCGCCGAGACGGCTGAAATGGGCACGATGAACCGAGTAAGCCTCCTTGGTTCCGCCACGGGTTCGAGTCCCGTCTGCCGCTCTCTTTACATGCCCAGACGTGGACGGGGTCACGACGGGCGGGAAGACCACGGGATTCTGGACCCGGGTCGACTCAAGACTGCCCTTGGCATAGGGATGGCACTAGCCAGCGAGTGCATTGCAGGTAGTTAGACGTGGGGCAAAAGGAACCCAAGTCGTAGCAACACCTACGCCGTCAGAACAAGTCCGATGCCAGACCATTCGTGGTCTTGCGTGAGCCCAACACTCGTCTCCCGCTGTCCTACCAACGGGCTCAAGAGCGGACTAGCACAAGGTCCACGAGGGCATCGCTCAGCCACGCCTCGAAGCGGTCCGGACTCCAACCTCGCTCGAAGACGTACTGGATGTAATAGTCGGGGCCGGTCATCGCCCAGACGATGCTGACGGCCTCCGCGGGCGATAACGTGGAGCGCAGTCGGCCGCTTCGCTCGAGCAGCGGCCCTAGCTCCGCCAGCCGTGAGTACCGGCCGCGCTGAATCTCCCGGTAGCGGGCAAGGAGGTCGGGGTCGCCAGACTCGCGCATAAAGCGGTCGAGGTCAGCGCACGGCTCGAAGATCCGCCGCGACACGGTGGCCATGGTCCGGAGCCAGACCTCCGGATCGCCCGAGGCCCGGGCTCCCTCGACCAACGTGAGCGCCTTTGGGATGTGGGGCCAACCGGCCTCCACCATGGTCTGGGCCAGCCGGAGCTTAGTGCCAAAGATCGAAAACAAGGTCTGGTACGCAACCCCCGCCTCGCGGGCGATCTCCTCCATGGTGACGCGGCTGTAGCTGCCGCTCACCAGCAGCCGGCGCGCGACCTCGAGGATGCGCTGTCGGGTCATCTGCGCCTGCTCCCGGCGGAGGCTGGTGCTGTATGTGCGCTTTCCCTTGACACCAGTGACCATCGGTACTAGAGTAGCAGCCTATTCATACGATACTGAATCTAGTGAATAGGGATAGGGTCCAAACGGGAGGGTGATCAACGTGGCTAAGTCTGTGGCGGCTGAGGGTCGTGTGCTCGGGCCTGAGGAAGGGAAACGGATTCAGCTCCCGATCCCGGGAGTCAGCGTCGTGTTCAAGGCCTGGGGTAAGAAGTCGCCTGGCGACCACGACCTCGTCGAAATGACCCTCGAGCCTGGTTCGGCAGGCACCCCGCGCCCACATGTGCATAGAAATCGCGAGGAGCTCTTCTACGTGACTGAAGGGCAGTTCGGGTTCTTGGTCGGCGACCAGCAGTTCATGCAGGTCGGGCCCGGATCGCTCGTGCACATCCCCTCAGGCGTCGTCCACGACTTTCGGAACTCCGGTTCCGTTCGGGCTCGCTTTATGCTCGTTACTTCCCCGGCCGGGCTCGACCGCTACTTCGATGAGATGGGCGCCTTGTACTCGGAAGGGAAGTTCAGCGAAGCGGCGCTCCGCGAGCTCCGGCTGAAATACGACACGGACGAGGTCGACGTGTCTTGGGGCAGATAGCCTCACGCAGGTGAGTTAGGAGGATCGTCGCGGAAGAAGGCCTGCATTGGGAGCGGGCTATCGGTTGGCCTTGCCTTAA
>VBFR01000135.1 GCA_005889345.1 Chloroflexota bacterium | reverse complement strand
GCGGCAATTCCCTTCGTCGACGATTTCCTTCCGGCGCACAACCTCGCCAACCTGGAGGCGCTCGGCATCCTCCTCCTCGAGACGGCAAGCCGGCGCCCCGTCCGCCGTCAGACGCTCCTGACCGCATCGGCCTGACCACGATGTGTCAGGCGGCTGACTACACTTTGAGTTATGCGCGACGTCATGACCGACGTCAAGGCGTGGCTCGAGCAAGGCGACCCGGTCGCGGTCGCGACCGTGATCAGCACCTGGGGGAGTGCTCCGCGGCCCGCCGGATCCCGGATGGCCGTCAGCGGGTCGGGGAAGATCGCAGGATCGGTCAGCGGCGGCTGTCTCGAAGGCGAGGTTTTCGAGCAGGCGCAGGCGATCCTCAAAGGCAAGCCGGCCAGCCTCTTTCACTACGGCGTGAGCGACGACCTCGCCTGGACGGTCGGCCTCAGCTGCGGCGGCGAGATCGATGTGCTCGTCGAACCGCTCGGTCAGGTCCATCGCGATCTCATGGCCGCACTGGTGGCCGAGCATCCCGTGGTGCTCAAGACGGACGTCGGCGACAGCCCCGGCGCGCGCAAGTTGCTGACGCCGGCCGACCCGATCGTTCCCGACCTTCTCATCCGGGAGAACCCGGTGCGCCAGGACGGCGCCTTCCTGGAGCCGTTCCCGCGCCCGCCGGAGCTCCTCATCTTCGGCGGCTCGCACGTCGCCATCCCGCTCACCCGCCTCGCGGACGCGATCGGGTTCCGGGTGACCGTGGTGGACGCTCGGTCGAAGTTTGCAGATCAAGCCCGCTTTCCGGAGGCGCGTCGCGTGATCCGCGCCTGGCCCGATGACGTCCTGAAGGACCTGCCGATGGACGGCTCGACCTATGTGGTGATCCTGACGCATGATCCGAAGTTCGATGATCCGACGATCACCGCGGCCCTTCGCGGGCAGCCTCGCTACATCGGTGCCATCGGCAGCAAGAAGACGCATCGAGACCGGGTCGCGAGACTGGTCAAGGCCGGGATCAACCCGAGCGAGATCGACCGCGTCCACGCGCCGATCGGCCTCGACCTCGGCGCCCAGACGGCGGAGGAGACGGCGCTCGCGATTCTGGCCCAAATGGTCGCGGTGCGTCATGGCAAGCAGGGAGGCCCGATGCTTGGTCCCGCAGCGCCGGCGTGAAGGCCGAGTCCCTGCGGGGCGCGCGCTTGACCGCCGAGGGGATCGAGGGCGCTGTGTTGGCCCAGACCCTGCTGGTGCCCGACGACCACCATCGGGCCTTGCTGCTCAAGGGCCGCATTCTCAGCAAAGCCGATTGGCCGGTCGTGGCCAGCGCCCGCGTCGACGAGCTCCATGTCGTGCGCATGGAGCAGGGCGATGTTCATGAGGATGAGGCCGCTCGGCGCCTGGCGAAGGTCGTGGCCGGGCCTGGCGTCATCGTGCACGGCCCGGCCGAGAGCCAGGTGCGCCTGAGCGCCGAGGTGAACGGCATCTTCAAGGTCGACGTCCAGCGGCTGAACGCCCTCAACAGCATCCAGGACGTGTCGATCTTCACCCTCTTCGACGGCCAGCTGGTCTCGAAGGGAAAGACCATCGCAGGCGTGAAGGTGACCCCGTTCGTGGTACCGGAAGCGCGACTGCGCGAGGCAGAACGTGTCGCCGCCGGGGGCGAGGGCGTGGTGCGGGTCCTGGCCTTCCAGCCCTTGCGGGTGGCGGTACTCGTCCGCGAGCGGCTGGATCCCGCGCAGCGCGAGAAGTTCCAGGCGTCGATCGAGATGAAGGTGGCCTGGTTCGGTTCGTCGATCAGCGAGATCCGCTACGTCGCCGACGACATTGGGGCGGTGGAAGCCGCAGTCGATGCCCTGCTGCGGGACGCGGACCTCCTTCTAACAGCCGGTGCCAATGCCACCGACCCCCTCGACCCGACGCTGGTGGCGCTCGACCGGCTGGGCGCCCGTATGGAAAAGCAGGGGGCCCCGGCCCATCCGGGCAGCGCGGTCTGGCTCGCCTACCTGACCGACAAGCCGATCTTCGGCGTGGCGGCGTGCGGGATGTTCTCGCGCGCCACCGTGCTCGACCTGATCTTGCCGCGGCTCTTCACGGGGTCACGCGTCACCGCGGACGACTTCAATCGACTGGGACACGGCGGGCTCCTGTCGAAAGACATGGCCTTCCGATTTCCGGCGTACGGCGCCTTCGACACGCTCGACCAGTAACTGATACCCCGCTTTCCCACACCGGAGCGGGGCCCCATCGCCGATTGACAACAAACCTTTGCCGGACTACGGTTAGCGGACGCGTCGGCTGGTTTCCACAATCGCTGTAGGAGGGGTTGTCCATGCTGCCAGCGCCGTTTGAGTATCACGCCCCGAAGACCATGGAGGAGGCGCTCGGCCTCCTCGATGAACTCGGTGAAGACGCCAAAGTCCTGGCGGGTGGCCAGAGCCTGATCCCGTTGCTCAAGCTGCGATTCGCCAGTCCGGCTCACCTGGTCGACATCAACAAGATCGAGGATCTGGATTTTCTCGAGGAGCGCGACGGGACATTGCGCATCGGCCCGCTATTCCGTCATAAGTCGGCCGAGCGCTCGAGCCTGCTGGCCTCGCGCTATCACGTCATGGCCGACGCCGCCCCGCAGATCGCCGACCCGATCATCCGCAACCGCGGCACGATCGCAGGATCGGTCGTGCATGCCGACCCTTCCGGTGACTGGGGAACGGTCCTGTTGGCGCTCGACGCCGAACTGGTGCTCCGCTCCAAATCTGGAAGCCGCACGGTCAAAGCCCGCGATTTCTTCAGCGGCCCGTTCAGCACCAGCATCCAGGCGACGGAAATCCTGAGCGAGATCCGGATACCAGCGGCCAGGCCGCAAACCGGCGGCGCCTACCTCAAGCTGGAGCGCAAGGTCGGAGACTTTGCCACCGTCGCGGTTGCGGTCCATCTTCAGATGGATGACGGCAAGGTCGGGTCGGCGGGCATTGGCCTGACGGCGGTTGGGCCGCAGAACATCAAGGCGGAGCGCGCCGAGGCCGCGCTGCGGGGCGCCAGGCTGGATGACGCCACCATCAAGCAGGCGGCCGCCCTGGCAGCGGAAGCCGCCGAGCCGAGAGCCGACCATCGCGGTTCTATCGAGTACAAACGCAACGTCGTCCGGGTCTTTACCGAGCGCGGACTGAAGCGCGCTTATGAGCGCGCGCGGGGAGGTGGATGAACATGGGCCAATCGATCACGGTCACCGTCAACGGCGAGAAAAAGAGTGCTGAGGTCGAGCCGCGGCTCCTGCTCGTGCACTTCCTGCGCGAAAAACTTCGATTGACCGGAACCCACATCGGATGCGATACGACTCATTGCGGCGCCTGTACCGTGTTGGTCGACGGGACGCCCGTGAAGTCGTGCACCATGCTCGCCGTTCAGGCCGATGGTCAGGAGGTGACCACGGTAGAGGCGCTGGCCGCTGGCGGCACGCTGCATCCCATCCAGGCGGCGTTCAAGCAAGAACACGGGCTCCAGTGCGGCTTCTGCACGCCCGGGATGATGCTGACCAGCGTCGCGCTGCTGCAGGAGAAGCCGGACCCGACCGAGGACGAGATCCGCTGGGCGCTCTCGGGCAACATCTGCCGCTGCACGGGCTATATGAATATCGTCAAGGCGGTCAAGAGCGCGGCCGCCCAGATGAAGACATCGGCGGCCGTCCCCGAGGCGGCCACCGCCGCGACGAGGAGTTGAGCCATGGCTGTTGAAACCCCGCTCAAGGGCAACATCGGCGACAGCATCAAGCGGAAGGAAGACGACCGGTTCATCCGGGGCAAGGGCAATTACCTGGACGACGTGGTCCTCCCCGGCATGCTGCACATGTCGATCCACCGCAGCCCGTTTGCCCACGCCAAGATCAAGTCCATCAACACCGAGGCCGCCCAGGCGGTGCCGGGCGTGGTCGCGGTCGTGACGGGAGCGCTACTGGCCCAGCACAAGCTTGCCTGGATGCCGACGCTCTCAGGCGACACCCAGGCGGTGCTCGCCACCGACAAAGTCCGCTTCCAGGGCCAGGAGGTCGCCTGCGTCATCGCGACGGACCCGTACGTCGCCCGCGACGCGGCGGCGCTGATCGAGGTCGACTATGAGGTCCTCCCGGCGGTCGTCACCCCGCAGAACGCGCTCAAGCCGGGCGCGCCCCTGATCCGCGACGAGAAAGAAGGCCAGACAAACAACCATATCTATCACTGGGAAGCGGGCGACAAGGCAAAGACCGACGAGGCTTTTGCGAAGGCCGATCGGGTGGTGAAGCTGGATACGTTCTATCCGCGCTGCCATCCATCGCCGCTGGAAACCTGCGGCATCGTCGCCGACATCAACCCCGCGACCGGCCACGCCACTCTCTACATGACCTCGCAGGCACCACACGCCCACCGCACGCTGTTCGCGATCGTCGCCGGGCTGCCGGAGCAGAACATCCGGATCATCTCGCCCGATATCGGCGGCGGGTTCGGTAACAAGGTGCCCATCTATCCCGGGTACGTCGTCGCGACGGCGGCGTCGCTGCTGATCGGCAAGCCGGTGAAATGGGTCGAGGACCGCAGCGAGAACCTGATCTCGACCGGGTTCGCGCGGGACTTTCACATGAGTGGCGAGATGGCGTTGAGCAACGACGGGCGCATGCTTGGGTTGCGGGTCAAGCTGCTCAGTGACAACGGCGCCTTCTTCGCCGATGCCCAGCCGACAAAGTTCAAAGCGGGGCTGTTCCATATCGTGACCGGCTCGTACGATGTCGCGGCGGCCCACGTCGAGGCGGACGGCGCGTATACGAACAAGGCGCCCGGCGGCGTCGCCTATCGCTGCTCCTTCCGCGTGACCGAGGCATCCTACTTAATAGAGCGCCTGGTCGAGAATGCTGCGCTCGAGATGAAGATGGACCCGGCGGACATCCGGCTCAAGAACTTCATCAAGCCTGAACAGTTTCCGTATATGTCGGCCACCGGCTTCGAGTACGACAGTGGCGATTACCCGAGGGCGATGCAGCTCGCACTGGACAAGCTCGGCTATCGGGAGCTGCGGAAGGAGCAGGCCGAGAAGCGGAAGAAGGGTGAGTTGATGGGGATCGGGGTCGCCAGCTTCACGGAAGTGGTGGGCGCCGGCCCGGGCAAGCACTACGACATCGCCGGGCTGCGGATGTTCGACTCTGCCGAATTGCGCGTGCACCCCACCGGCAAGGCAATCCTCAAGCTCGGCGTCAAGAGCCAGGGCCAGGGGCACGAGACGACCTTTGCGCAGATCGTGACCGAGGAGCTCGGTATCCCTGCCGCCGACATCGAGGTCCAGGAGGGCGACACTGACAACACGCCCTACGGGCTGGGCACCTACGCCAGTCGCAGCACCCCGGTCGGCGGCGCGGCCACGGCGATGGTGTCGCGCAAGCTGCGCGACAAGGCGAAGAAGATCGCGGCTCACCTGCTCGAGGCTTCCGAGGCGGATATCGAGTTCGACCACGGCAAGTTCTTCGTTCGCGGCTCGCCCTCGAAGTCCAAAACGATCCAGGACGTGGCATTTGCCGCCTACACGGATCTCCCCGATGGGCTGGAGGCCGGCCTCGAGGGTGTCACCTATTACGATCCGCCCAACATGACGTTTCCGTTCGGGACCTATCTCGTTGTGGTCGACATCGACCGGGGCACGGGCCAGGTCAAGGTCCGCCGCATGGTGGCGGTCGACGATTGTGGGGTGCGGATCAACCCGATGATCGTCGAGGGACAGATCCACGGCGGCCTTACCGAGGGGTTTGGCATCGCGTTCATGGAGCTGATCACGTTCGACGAGGAAGGGAACTGCCTTGGTTCGAATTTCACCGACTACCTGCTGCCTACGAGTTGGGAGACGCCGAAGTTCGAGATGGGCGAGACGGTCACGCCGTCGCCCCACCACCCGATTGGCGCCAAAGGGGTCGGAGAGTCGGCCACGGTCGGCTCGCCGGCAGCCTTCGTCAACGCTGTCATCGATGCCGTCGGACACCTTGGGATCAAGAACATCGACATGCCTGTCACCTCGGACAAGGTCTGGGAGGCCTTGAACAAGGTCGGAGCCGCGGAGTAGCCGTAAGGATGTCCCTTGCCGATGATGTGCTGGACCGGGCGGCGGAGCTGCGACGGCGCGGTGAGACCTTCGTGGTCGCGACCGTCGTGCGGGTCGAGCCGCCAACGTCGGCGCAGGCGGGCGACAAGGCCCTGATCACTGCCGACGGCAAGCTGTGGGGCTGGGTGGGCGGCAGCTGCTCTGAAGGACTGGTGCGGCGCGAGGCGCTGGTCGCGATGGGGGACGCCCAGCCGCGACTCGTGAAGATCGCCCCCGACGAGTCGCCCGATCACCAACCCGGGGTCGTCTCGCATCTCAGTACGTGCCCGAGCGCCGGCAGGCTGGACGTCTTCATCGACCCGCAACTGCCGCGGCCGTTGCTGCTCGTCGTCGGTGATACGCCGGCCGCCCACACGCTGATCAAGCTGGGCGCCACGATCGGCTACTCGACCTGCGCGGTGCATCCCGGCGCGGTGCCTTCGGATTTCCCCGAGGCGAACACGGTGCTCGATTCCCTCGACGTCGCGCCGGCGGAGCCCAACGCCAGCACCTGGGCGGTCGTCGCCACCATGGGCCACTACGACGAGGATGCCATCGAGGCGCTCCTGCGCTATGACGTCGCCTACATCGGGCTGGTCGCCAGCCGCCGTCGGGCTGCCACGGTTCTCGGCGTGCTTCAAGGCCGAGGTGTTCGCGGGCTGGAACGTGTCCGGCGCGCGGCGGATAGCTCGGTCGGGGGCTCGCAGGAGGAGATCGCGCTGGCGACGCTCGCCGAGATCGCCGCCGAGCGCCACGCGCACCGGGGCCGCTACGCGATTCCGGTACCCGAGATCGCCATGGATCCGATTTGCGGGATGCAGGTTGAGGTCACGGGCGCGCTGCACACGCTGACGGTGGGGGAAACGACCTACTACTTCTGCGGCGCCGGCTGCCTCGACGCCTTCAGGCTGCGGGAAGGTCAGTCGATTTCAGGCTGACCCTCCCGCTTTGCGACGGTTCTAGGACGATCCGATGATCGGACGGACTTCGATCGACCCGACGGCGGCCGACGGAACCTTGGCGGCGTAGGCGATCGCCTCATCCTGGTTCTTGGCCTCGACGACGTAGAACCCGATGATCTGCTCGGCGCCCGTGGTGGCAGGGCCCGCCGCGGTTTTCGTCGATCCGTTGCGCACTCGAACGGTGGTTGCTGTCTTCGACGGCTGGACCGGATCACCGGCCTTGAACATGCCGCGCCCAGACAGCTCCTCGTAGTAGCGACCGAAGG
>VBFR01000134.1:2660-11023 GCA_005889345.1 Chloroflexota bacterium | reverse complement strand
CCGGATCTCGCGACATTGTTGTCGGGAAGTTTAGGCGCCCACCAATTGAGCGTCAAGCAAAGTCCGAGCGAGCGGGCGGAGTCGCCGCAGCGCGCGCTCCAGCAGCAGGCGGTTTTCGACCGCATTGAGCCAGCGACTCGCGCCGGAGGGATGGGGCAGCGGCACGAGCAGCGGTCGGATCCGTTCGCGGCTTCCGACCTCCCGACCTGACAGGTCGAAGAGCCGGCCGACCAGCCCGTCCAGAGGGCGACCTGGCAGGAAGCGTTCGTGAGCCAGCCCGCCCACCAGGATCAGCAGCTCGGGCTTGATCAGCGCCAGCTGCCGGTCGAGATGCGACGAGCAGAGGTCGACCTCGGCGCGGCTGGGCCGCCGGTCTCCCCCGCCGGTACCTTTGCCGGGGAAGCACTTGGTGATCGACGTCATGTAAACCTGGCGCCGGACCTGCGCCTCAGAGGAAAACCCCGCGCGCATCAGCCAGCCCATCAGCACGCTCCGCGACCGTCCCTGGAAGGGCAGCCGGCGGACCGCCTCGACGGCGCCGGGTGCCTGGCCGATCAACATGATGCGGTTGTCCGCGTAGCCGCTCAGAACGGGTGCGGCCTGTGGCAGGTAGCCCGCGTCGACACATCGGGTGCAGGCGAGAATCTCACGATGAAGTCGGGCAAGGCTCACTCGACAACCTTACGATCGGCCTTGCAAGGCGCCGCGCCCGTCCCCGTTTGAAGAGATGTGAGGAAGGAGTTTCTTTTCTTCGCTGTCGCCCTTGTGATCTCCGGATGCGGCGGCAACGCGACGGCGGCATCGACCGCGGCTACGGCCAAGACGTACAGCGCCACGGTGCTCGCGGATCATCCCGTCGCCTACTGGCGAATGGATGAAGCGACCGGCGGCACCATGGCCGATGCGTCGGGCAATGCCAATAACGGCCGCTACGTCGGGACTTACACGCTTGGGCAGCCGGGCGCGCTGGCCGGGGGCGCGGTCGCCTTCGACGGCCAGAGTGGCGCCGCCAGCGTTATGAACTCACCCAGCCTGCAGGTCAACACGGTGACGATCGAGATGTGGATCAAGAAACACTCGGACACCGAGTACGGCGTATACGTCGCGAAAAACGTCGAACCGGGAGGCGGTGCCGGCAGTGGCTGGTTCGAGTTGCTGAACAGCCACCACAATGGTCAGCTGGAATTTCGGGTAACGTCCGACGGTGCGCCGGCCGTCCTGTCGAAGTCAGTGCTGGCGCTCAACACCTGGTACTACGTGGTGGCGACCTACGATGGCGCGGCGGCGAAGCTGTATGTCAATGGCAAGCTCGACGGCGAGCTCAAGGTGACCGCCGTCCCCAAGCAGACGTCCGACCCGTTGTTCATCGGCCGGCGAACGGACGGGTTGTTCAATGATGCGGCCATGGCCGACGTCGCGATCTATTCGGTCGCGCTATCGGCGGGCCGGATCTCCGCCCACTGGCAAGCCTCGGGCGCGCACTGAGTCGGCGCTAGGAATCCAGGATCGTTTTCAGGGTCTGCGCAGCCCGGTCGGCATCACGTTCGTTCATCCGCTCAACCACCGTCTTGTCGGCGACCTTGGCCAGAACGCCCTGCGGGACTTCGTAGACGACATCGGCCGTCACCTGGCTGCCACCGGCAGCAGGCTCGGCACTGTAGCTGAAGGTGCTGTCGATCCCGGTCGTCTTGAACGCGTAGCGCTTACCCGGCTGGTAGTCCGCCGTCTCCGCCTTACCGTTGATCTCGACCCCAGCCATCACGAAGGTCCAATCCCAACGCGTGCCCTTGCGCTTCGGATCTCCGGCGATGTTGGCCACCGACTTCAGCGGCGGGATGAAGGCGGGGTGGTTCTCGACGTCGGAGATGTAATCGATGACCGCCTCGGGCTGGCGCTTGACGGTGAATTTCCTTGTGACCTTTGCCATCGATGCCTCCTTGGTCGTTAGACCCGCAAGCGTGGTCGTGGAAACAGCGGCTCGCCGTACTTTCTCAGAAACCGCAGCGCTACCTTGCCTCTATTGTCCTGCCAGTTCCCGCGAAAGGTCAACGCAAAAAACCCCGGCGCAATCTGGCGAAACCGGATCGATGCCGGCCGTCCACCGAAGCTGAGACGGTAACCGTTCTGATCTCGGCTGAATTGGACCAGCACACGGCGCAATCGGGTCTCGATGGCGTTGGCGAGTAGCGCCGCATCACCCTTGAAGACGAACCAGGTATCAACGCCGAGCCATGAAACGCCGAAGATGATGGCGAAGAGCGGCAGCCACACCAGCGCGGGGGGCGGCCGAAACAGAACGTGCGCAACGAAGGTGATCCCGTTCAGCCACAGCACGCTGCGTCCTCGGAGGAGAATCGGTCCGTGACGGAGAGCAACACTGAGAGCGGCGATCGCCAGGACGGCGAGATAGGCGAGCGTTATGACCATGACGTGTCAGCCAAGAGCATGACCGTTTGCGGCGTCGGTGAACAGGTGCTGTCGAAGGTGCGCGACGATCGCATGGCGGATCACCTGAGTGGCCGGCTCGCCCTTCGCCAGGCCTATGCGGACTTGCGTGCCGATCGATCGTGGACGGCGAAGCACGCGGCCATCGGCCACCGGGCGGACGGCCGGCCATATGTTCGGGCAGAGCCGGATTTGCACTGCTCGATCAGTCACTCGCATCGACTTGGCGTGGCAGCGGTGTCCCTGGCGCCCGTCGGGATCGACATCGAGACGATCCGCCCTCGCGATCCGGCGCTGCTCGCGTATGTCGCCGAGGAAACGGAAGCGGCAGCGCTGCGCGAGCTGGTCGAGAGCCCGGCGGAGCTGCTGACCGTGATCTGGACGCTGAAGGAGGCAGCAGCGAAGGCCTCGGGTCGGGGTTTGGGGCTCGCATTGCGGCGCCTCCGCCTCACGCCAACCGGCGCCGATACCTATGACATCGACGGCTGGACGGCGGTCAGCTACCGCATCCGGCATTTCTTTGTTGGTTTAGCCTTTCAGCAGAGTGCCCACGGCAGGCCCCCGATCCGTTGGTATCAGCCAGGTCGCCTACCGGCTGCCGCGATCGCGGAAGACGCTGTCGGCCTTGAAACGATCGAAGCAGGTCCGCTCCAGCGTCGCCTTTCTAACTGAGCTCGGCTTCTCGTACGGTTATGTCACCGAGGAAGCGGACCGCTTCGACGAACTCCTGGTCGCTGCCGCCCAGGAGGCGATGGCCGACTCGGGCCGCGCGCGTGCCGACATTGGCACCCTGTTTCTCTACTCGGGACTGAATCCTCACGCCCGCGCACCGCGCGCCGGGGGAATTCTCGAACGCTTTCGCTATCCGGTGGCGAAGCTGGCTGACCAACTCGAGCTGTCGCACGCCAACGCCCTGGCGCTCTCGCAACAGGGATGCAGCGGCCTTTTGTCGGCGATCAACCTCGCCGCCCACATGGTCGAAGCCGGCGGGTCGCCCGCCGCCCTCTGCGTCGCGGGCGATGCGCTTCCCCGGAATGCCAACCGGGAGATCATGTACAACCTCATGTCCGATGCCGCCGCGGCGGTCGTGGTGGAGCGCGGCTCCCCGCGGAACCGCATCGTGAGCTTTCATCAGCTCGCTCAGCCGGCCTACTGGGACAGCCCGCAGCGGGAACGCGAGTTGGTCGCCGCCTATTTTCCGATGGCGCAACGCGCCATCTGCGCCGCCGTCGAGCAAGCGGGACTCCGGCTATCCGACATTCGCTGGATCGTTCCGAGCAATGTCAGTCTGCGGAGCTGGACCATCCTTGCCGAACTGCTCGGGATCCCGGTGAGCCGAATCTGGTCGAAGAACATCGCCCGCGTCGGACATACCGTCTGCTGCGATCACGTCATCAACCTCCGCGACATGAGCCGTAAAGGCGCACTGACCAGGGGCGACCACCTGCTCTTGTTCACCTTCGGGTTCGGCGCCAGCTGGACGAGCCTGATCCTGCAGCATTAGGCGATGACCAGGGCGGGGTCGCTCCTCATCACGGGAAGTACCGGCATGGCCGGCCGCGAAATCACCCGTCAGCTCCTCACCCGTACCGAGATGCCCCTGACCCTGCTAGTGCACGACACCGGCAAGGCACTCAGCCGGGCCCGGCTGCTTCGAGAACTGTTTCGGTTGGAACCCTCGCAATCGATGATTCAGCGAATCCGCCTGGTGCGAGGCGACCTGGGACAGGATCACCTTGGGCTCCCCGGCAGCCTCTACGCCGATCTCGCGAGGAGTGTCGACGGCATCATCCACGCGGCGGCGACGACCCGCTTCGATCTCCCGCTCGCCGAAGCCCGCCGGGTCAACGTCCTCGCAACCGAGCACCTGGTTCGGTTTGCACGGGGCTGCGGCAACCTCGCCCGATTCGGGTTGCTGAGCACGGTGTTCGTCAGCGGCCGCCGCCGGGGGCGCATCCTGGAATCCGAGCGGGTGCACACCGCTGGTTTCGTGAACACCTACGAGCAATCGAAGTACGAGGCGGAAGCGATGGTCGAGTCGAGTGATCTACCCTACGTCATCTACCGACTCTCAACGCTGGTCGGCGACAGCCAGACCGGCTTTACGAGCCGCTTCACTACACCTCACCAGGCACTGAGGGTCATGCACCTTGGCCTGGCGTCGCTGGTCCCCGGCATGCCTGACTATTCAGTCGACCTGATCCCGACGGACTGGGCGGCCGCCACCATCGTGAACCATTTTCTCGATGGTCCTCGGACCGGCCGCGTCATCCATCTTGTCGCCGGGGCCACCCGCTCCTACAGCCTCGCGCACGTGATCGACGAGAGCTACGAGCTGCTGGGCCAGCTCGATTCGGCCTGGAAGGCGCGCCACTACCCCAAACCGGCGATCACCACGCAAGCCGCGTTCCAGCTGTTGGTCCAGTCAGCGGAACAGGCCAAGGATCCATTGATGATGGGCGTCCTCGGCATGCTGAAGCACTTCACCGAGCAGTTCAGCTATCCGAAGGAATTCGACACGACGAATCTCAACGGCGCCGATTCCCCGCCACACATCCGTGAGTACTACGGTCGCGTGGTCGCGTATTGCTTGAAGTCCAGGTGGGGACGGTATGCCTGATTCCGAAATCGAGCCGTTACTCGATTTCATCCGGCGCAGGCTGCTCAAGCAGAACGGGGTCCGCGTCGACGCCGACACGCCGCTCTTCGAACGCCGGCTCATCGATTCGATCAACATTCTTTACTTGATCGGTTACGTGGAGAAGGCGCTCGGGCGCCGGTTGACTGACGATGAGATCGTCATGTCGAACTTCCGCAGTGCGCGCGTCATCGCCACCACCTTTCTCCGTGGCTGACGAGCGGCTCACGCGAGGCGGCTACCTGTCAGCCGAGAATGGCGCGGCCCTCTTGCGGGGTCCGGCGGCCGAACTGTTCGCCCGCTGGCGATCGTTTCTCGCCGTGCGCCTGGCGTCGCTGACCGATGAGACGGTCGAGGCCCCGGCTTTCATCGACCGGCAGGTGCTGACCACGACGAAGTATCTCGCGCACTTCCCCCAGCAGGTCGTCGTCGGTCGGGGTTACCGTGCACCTCGATCCCGTTCTCGATACCTGACGCCGGCGACCTGCCTTCACTGGTATGGACGCGTCGCGGGAACGGCGCTCGCCGGCGATCACCGCTCGGCGTTCGTCGTCGGCCCCTGCGCTCGCGCTGAGAGTGGGCGAACGGCTTTTCCCTACCGGCTGGCGGCATTTCACATGGCCGAGCTCGTGGTCCTCGGTGCCGCGGATGTGGTCGACGCTGAGGCAAGGGAGGTTGAAGAAACACTCGCTGAATCTTTTCGCCGGCTCGGCATCGGCGGCGGCTTTCAGCCGGCGACCGATGCCTTCTTCCTGCCATCGAGTCGCGGCGCCAGGTTGATGCAGCAGCTGAAAGGCTTGAAACGCGAGTTCACCAGTCCCCTCCAGGCACATGACATCGCCCTTGCCTCGATCAATCGCCACGAGGACTTCTTCGCCAGGGCCTTTGGAATCCGACTCGCCAGTGGCCAACCCGCCCATTCCTTCTGCGCCGCATTCGGCCTCGAGCGGCTGACGGCCGCCGGGCTTGTCACCTGGGGCTCGGACCCCGCCCAATGGCCCCGGGCACTGTCCGGGTGAGCACCTTCCACAACCGCACGCGACGCACCGCGTCGATTCCGGGGCGGCTGCTACGAGAAGGCAAGCTCCACCTTCTCCCGGTGTACTACCTCGGACTCACCACCGAGCTCGGTAAAGAGGCGATCGAAAATTCGGGTAGCTATGACTTCGCCGACCACGTCTACGGCAACCGCCCCGCGGGACGATTTCTCATCGGCTACCTGCTGGATGCTCTCTTCCTCAACCTCAAGTCGGCCCGCGCCCTTCGCTCGCGCTATCAGTACGCCCGCCGCGAAATCCAGGGACTCATTCTCCAGCGCACCGAACCGATTGAGGTCCTCGCCATCCCCTGCGGGCTGGCACGCGAGTTGTTCGAGGTGTCGGACTGGCTCCGCAGTGAGCAGGGCAACCGCCAGGTGCGGCTTTGCGGTATGGACCTCGACCAGGGCCTGGTGAATCGACTCGCGAGCACCAGCCGGCAACGCGGGTTGGCCATGGAATTCCTGTGCGGCGATGCCCTGTCCGCAGACGCCTATCCCGCCAGGCCCTTCGACGGCATCGTCAGCCTCGGCTTCACCGAGTTCCTCGACGACGCGCTGACCGCCGCGTTCTACCGGCTGGCGCACAACAAACTCAAGCCCGGCGGGCGGTTCATCACCTCCGGGATGCGGCCCCACAGGCTGTCCGACTATCTGCTGCGCAACGTCGCCGACCTGCAGACCTCATATCGAACGCCGGAGACTTTGAGAGGATTAGCGCGGCAGGCCGGCTTTGAACAGATTTCGACCTACGAGGATCGCACGGGGCTGCAGACCATGCTGATCGGAACCAAGCAGGAGTGAAGACGCTTCAAACCGTCCACCGCAAGCTCTTCGACCAGAAGCTCGCCTGGTCGCAGATCGACAAGAAGAAGGCGCTGGCGCAGCCCGAGCAGCTCGAACTGTTGCGCGAGGCATGCCTGGTCGAGTCCTACCTCCCCGTCTACACCGGCAAGATGATGGCGCTCTTCTGGGACGACCTCGATGCGACGACGATCTTCACCATCGAGTCGATCGAGGCCTACGGCCATTACTACGTGCTGAGGCGGTACCTGGAGACGATCGGATACAAGCCGGTCTCGGACGAGGAGGTGCTGGAATTGCGGGAGCGCGAGCGCGGCGTCATCTATACCGACCGGGTCCGAGAACTCGTCAACTTCATGGGCACCGAGCACTTTGCCGCGCAGTTCTTCCTCGACATGTCCCAACTGCTCGACGAACCGGTCTTGGCGGCTATCCTTCCGGAGTTTGCCGCGGAGGAGGTGGTCCACTCGCAGTTTGCCTTCGACCTGCTGCAAGCGCGGATCCGGAAAGATCCGGGCGCCAGGAGCGAGATTCTCGAGCACGCGCGGAACTTCAAACACGTGGGCGCCTACGTTCGCCCCTACGTCCCCCCGGCCAAAGGGGACAACGTACGGAGTATCCGGGCCTTCAACGAGAAATTCGAGAAGCTGCTCGGCCAACCGTTGAGCGACTTCCTGGTTGAGGAGGTGCCCGATGCTGTCCGCTGAGGAGCTCCACATCCTCAGCTTCTACCGGGCCTCGGAGCTCGCCGGCTCCATGCTCCTCGGCAAGCTTGCCCTTCATACCAACCACGATCACCTGCGGGTCCCGCTCACCGAGCAGTGCCTCGAAGAAGCGAAGCACGCCTGGATGCTCACGCAGACGATCGACAAGCTCGGGGCCGTGCCCACCAAGATCACGCAGACCTATCAGAGCGAGCTCGGCAAGGTCTACGGATTCCCGGAGAGCACGGTTGACATCCTGTGCTTGACACGAGTGCTCGAAGTGGTCGCGCTGGAGACGTACCAGAGGCATGTGGCGCTGCGCGGCGTGACACCGGCGGTGAAGGAAACGCTGGAGGCGATCATCGAGGACGAGGTCGGTCACATCGACTGGATCCAGGCCGAGCTGGAGAAATACGCGGGCGGACCCGACGGTGAGAAGGTCAAGCATGCGATCGCCGCCTCCGAGGCCGCCAGCAAGACCGTAAGCGAAAAGTTCTATGAGAACCCACTGATCCAGCGCTACCTGGAGCTGGCGACGTGAGCGACGATCTCCTCGAGACCATTCGCGAAACCCTCTCGATCCGGGAGGGAGAGATTTCGTTGCGAACGCCGATCACGAAGATCGTGCGCGACTCGATCGACATGGTCGAGCTGGTCGCGGTGCTCAGCGATCGCTACCAGATCGCGATCGATGCAGACGAGCTTCGCCGCATCAAGACGGTTGGCGACATCGCGC
>VBFR01000134.1:0-2562 GCA_005889345.1 Chloroflexota bacterium | reverse complement strand
AGGTCCGCGGCCTCTACCTGGAAGAGCGCCTCTGGCGTGGGCAGTCCGTGGAACTGATGAAGACCGAGGTCTCGGAAGCGGACGCCTGTCGGCTCGGCGCCGGCGACCGCCTCTCGAACCGCGGCCGACAGCAGGATCTGGCCGCCATGGCTAGCAAAACAGATGCGGGACGCTGTGTGGACAGCGAGGCCCATGTATCCGGTGTCGGTCAGGGTCGGTCGGCCGGTATGGAGGCCGATCCGGATCCGGACCGGGAGGCCTTCGGGCCATGCCCGGGCGCGAACCTTCCGCTGGATGGTGAGCGCCGCCTCGAGACCAGGGCGGGCCTGCTCGAAGACGGCGAACATCTCGTCGGCCCGGGTATCGACCTCGCGGCCGCCATGCTCGCGCACCGTAGCGCGTAGCAGGCGCCGGACATCGGCCAGGAATCGCTCGTATCCGTCGCCAAGGCGCCGGACCAGACCAGTCGAGTCCTCGATATCGGTGAAAAGAAACGTCACGGTCCCGGTCGGCAGCGTGCGCACCTCGCCGGCGCGAGCCTGGATCTCACTATGCATCCATTGGTTCTCGATCGCGAGGGTTACCGCCGCCGTCACCGTTCTCGCGAGGTCAGGATCGGCGAGAACGGCGCGTTGGTGAACCAGTGCGGTCATCGGCTGGCCGCGGCGCTGGAGCAGCGTCACCGCGCGGTCGGCGCCCTCGCCCGGAAGCGCCACAGCCCGGCCTTCACCATCGAGGTAGGCGGATACGGATTCGGACCAGTAGAGAACCGAGAGCGTCGGGTCACCGAGAACGGTCCGCAGCCGCGCCTCGAGCTGTTCCGGCGTCCCCAGTCCCCCCAGCTCGATGACCGCTTTACCCGCGGCCGCCTGCCGGCTCTGGGAACGCAACTGACCGTTCATGAAACCGAGCGGAACGATCCCGTACTTCTTGGCGGCTTTGAGCAGCCTGGTTCGCGCCCGGTCGCGCGCCGCTTCATCCTCGAAGCGGACCTGATTGAAGCGCGCGAGGGCGTTGCGAACGTGGGGCTCATCGTTGATCGGCAGGCGGCGTTGGCCGCTGGAGTCGATGTAGGCGAAGGCGCTATCGGGTAATTGGGCGCGTGCCTTGGGGCCGAGCTCGGGCATGCCCTGATTATCGCCATGCGGGCGCTGGTAACGAGCCGGTCGCGGCGGCGTCGCAATTCGGTGGAAGCGGGCCGCCGGGAACAGGAGGCACCGGGCTGAGCGGTTACTCGAGGTGGAGGCGTTTGAATGAACCTTGAGAACCTCGTCGTGCTCGTCCTGATCGCTGCCGTCTGCGGTTTCGTCGCCGAGCGGATGACCCAGGGCCGCCTGCCCTATGGTGTGGTCGGCGCGATCTTTGGTGCCCTCCTCGGCTCCTGGCTTCTCGTCGAGATGTTTCGCTGGAAGATCCCTGGTGACATGACCGCCGGTGGCGTGCCAGTCCTCACCGCAGTCCTGGGGGCGGCCGCCATCATCTTCGTGTTGTCCATGGCTTCACGCTCGAAGGCGCTGCCGGGGACCGACCGCAAGCGCTCCTAGACACAAGCTTGATCGCTCCAGGGCTGGCTTGACGCCCTCGGTGAACTGCTTTAGGCTCTGCCTGAGGGATTCACCGTGGCTGATGAAATCAGCGATGCCGGGCTCGTTCGCTGCGAAGGATGCCGGGAGATGGTACGGCCAGTGACGGAACACGCGGTCAGCTTGGTCGGCGTCACGGTCGTGACCGTTCACGCGTGTCCGTCGTGTGGGGGGAAAAAGGTCTCGGTCGCGACCCCCTCCGTCCGATAGGCCGCTGCTAGACTCCGGAGTCGGCCTCCTGGTTTCAAGCCTACGCCTGAGGTTGAGTCGATGTTCCCACTAGCCGACCTACGGCCCATATGTGGACGAGGTCAATGGCGGCGAAGACGACGCCGAGAATGGCGCCGATCGTTACTCCGGCGAGAATGCCAACCAGAACGACGAACAAGCCACCCAAGATAAAGACGCCGATACTATCGCCCTGGCCGGTGAGCAGCGCGGACACGGCCAGGATGACGGCGGCGGCGGCGAGGAAAAGGACGCCGTTAAGCCCGCCCGATCGTGCGGCACGCGTCACCACCGCCCCGACGGGTGTGCGCGTCGCCAGGATCGGTCCCCCTACACCGCGGATTGCGCGGCCAGTCGACCAGGTGGTCGTCGCCCAGAGCGCGGCAAAGAGCGCGAGGCCGGTCAGCGTGTTCAGGCCCGTCAGGAGCCCGACGAGGGCGTCGGTCAAGTGGAGAACGAGTACGGCGGAAACGATAAAGATCACCGTGTGAAAGGTCCCGAATGTGAAGGTGACGAAGCGCTCGCTAGCGGCGCTCCGCTGACCAAGTACTTCAGCCATGGGCAAGCCACACAGCGAGGACGACGACGACCAGAACGAGCATCACGGTTGCGGCGTAGAGGCTTGGGACGACCTGGGAGCGACCGAACTCGGCCGCGGGCCGGTTCATCAGAGCGGCGACCGCTAGCGTCCGTGGCAGTGAGAGGAGGGCGAGGGCCAGGACGACCAGCAGCTTGACGGTCAACCGGAGGC
>VBFR01000133.1 GCA_005889345.1 Chloroflexota bacterium | reverse complement strand
ACCTCGTCGGTGGAGAGATGGGCGACCACGTCCCTGACGCGCCAGCCGCGACAATGGCTGCCCGCCAACCAACCACCCTGGTCAAGACCGCGAAGGTGGCTTCGCAGCCGCGTGATCTCGCGGTCGTAAACGGGGAAGGGGTTAGCGCTTCTTGGGTCGAGGGCTTTTGGACTTGGCGTTGGCGGGCTTCCCCTTCGATGCAGGCTTCGGTTCCCGAGGGCCTTCGATCGCGGCCAGCGCCGCCAGTGCGACGTTCGTCTCCGCTGAGGTCGTCTCCGTCGCCATCTCGGCCCCCTCGAGGAATCGCGCCTCGAGTTCTTCGCCGACGCGCGCGATCAGGTTCTCTTTGTGCGGCAACTTGGCGGCGGTTTTCTTCGCAGGCTTCCTAGCCATAACAGCATTCTATTCGGGGTAATGATTCCCGCTTCGTGTCTGCCAGTAGCCCAATAAGAATTAGGGGCCGGTGGCCTTCACGTACTCCAATTTCCGGTGTTCGTCCGGATCGCCTAAGAAGTCGCGAAGCTTCCAAGCTCCGCCGTCGTTCGCGATGTCGAACTGCGTGCCGTAGGCACCATCGAAGTTGAGTTGGAGCTGTTGTCGCCCGTCTTTCGTAATGATGCTCCAGCTACCTTTACCGGAGAACCGCTCAACGACATCCAGCGATCCATGGAATGATCCGGGCAAATTGGTCGCCGTTACATGGCCGTCTGCGCTTAGCACCAATCGGGGCGAGATACCGGCCATGTTGGGTGGAAGGTATCGGGCCGAAGACGCGGTTAGGTCCCAGGTACCCACCATGTCCGTTGTCTTGGGTTCACTACACCCCACGAGACCCAGCGCCAAAACGGCGCAAACCAGCCAAAAGAAGGTCTTCCAAATCATGGCCTTTCTTCTAGGGCAACGCCGGGTGCATCCGGGCCATCGTCGCCAAAACACTGTGCCTCATACGGGTACAACGATTGCGCCGTCCAGCCCCTTCCGGATCGCGGCGCTCGCTAAGCACTCGCTGACCCTCAATATGAGGCGAGAATGAGGGGATGCGACCAACGGTTCTCCTACTGGATATCGACGGAACGCTGGTGGACAACACCGCACAGCACATTGAGGCGTGGCGGGAAGCCTTTGTGGCGTTCGGCCTCGAGGTCGATGATGAGCGCTTACGACGTCAGATCGGCAAGGGCGGAGACCTGTACGTCAAAGCGGTTGCTGGGGAACAATGGAAGCAGCATCACGGTGACGCCGCCCGGAAGCGGCATGGCGAGGCCTACAAGCGGCACCTTCCCGATGTTCGGCCGGTGCCGGGCGTCAAGGAATTTCTCGAGGGGATCCGCAAGCTCCAGATCCGTCCGGTGCTCGGGTCGTCGTCCAATCCTGATGAGGTTGCCGCCAATCTCCGCGTGATCGGGGCGCGACCCGAGGATTTCCTCATCATCGACAAGGACGACATCGAGACCTCCAAGCCGGCCCCGGACGTTTTCGCCGTCGCATTGGAGCGGAGCGGGGCTGAGCCCGATCGAGCCGCCGCGGTGGGAGATACGCGGTGGGATGGCGAGGCCGCCACCAAGATTGGCGTCGTCTTCTGGGGTATCCTCACCGGCGCTGGGACGGCGGACGAATTGCGCCTCGGTGGCGCGCAGCAGATCTTCGGCGATCTGGCAGCAACCCACGACTTCGTGCTGCGTCTCTAGGGCGACTTACTCGGCGAGGGCGCTGGGGTCGGTGCAGGTGTCGGGCTGGAACTCGTGCTCGGAAGTATTCCGCTCGGGAGGATCGATGGGATTACCGACGTCAACGGCGTCGGGGACGGCGTAGGGGATGGTGTCGGCGCAGCCTTGCACTCGGTGCCGGGCAGATACAGGTCCTTCTCTGAGCTACTCGAACCCGTCGATGCTGACGGTGACGGCGAGGCCGACGGCGACGCGGTTGCGCTGCCCGCGCAGGACGGACCATCGATGAGCCCATCGGGACGCTTGAACGTCTCGACGTTGAAGTGCGCCTGGGTCAGTCCGTTGTTGATGAAATCTTTCAGCACGGAGCTGCCAACCATGGTGCCGTAGACGCCGTTCATGTCCTGGTTGCCGGGTCCGGTGTGTCCGACCCAGGCGCCGATCACCAGGTTGGGGGAGTAGGCCATCATCCAGGCGTCGCGGTAGTTGTTCGTGGTTCCCGATTTGCCGGCGAAGGGCTTGTTCCAGCCCAGGTTCCATTGGCTCGAGTAGTCCTTGAGGATGTAGGTGATCAGGTAAGCCTCCTGGGCGGTGATCACCTGCTTGGCCTGGGTTTTCGGAGGCTCGAGATTGTTGCCGTCCCTGTCTTTGACTTCGAGCAGCGACACCGGATCGTGCCGGGTTCCACCATTGGCAAAGACGCCGTAGCCGACGGCGTGGTCCAGCAGGCGGACCTCACTCGATCCGATCGCGGTCGTAACCTCGCTCTTCAGCGGCGTGGTGATTCCCATGTCACGCGCGAAGGTAACGACGTTATCGACGCCGGCGGCCTGCATCGTCTCCAGCGCCGGGATGTTGCGCGACAGGAGCAGGGCCTGGTGCGCCGTGATGATGCCCATATCACGGAAGTCGAAGTCGTGGAACTGCCCATTGGCGAAATGCCGCGAGGTATCGTCCAGCTGGCTGCCCATGGTGAGCTTGTGCGACTTGAACGCCTGCTCGTACGCGTAGGGCTTGAAGGACGAGCCCGGCTGGCGCAAAGCCGTTACGACGTTGAACTGGCCCTTGATGTCGTTGTTGAGGTAGTCGGCGGACCCGACCATCGCCAGGATCTCCCCCGTCTTGGGGTCCATCGCCACGAAGTCCCCGTTGTCGGCACCGAGCCGCCCTAACCGCTGCTGACCGACGGCCACCGCCTGCTCGGCAGCCTTCTGAAGGTTGAGGTCGAGCGTGGTCTTGACGGTGAGACCGCCGGCGCTGACGGTGGACGCGCCGTAGGTACTTTCTAGCTGATCGAAGACATAGTCGACGAAGTGCGGCGCCTGGCTGCTTCGGTTCTCCTTGAAGACAAAGTTGAGCGGTTCGTTCTTCGCCTGCTCGGCTTGGCTGCTGGTGATCATTCCGGTGTTCACCATGGCGTCGAGCACGACCGCCTGCCGCGCCAATGCCTGTTCTTTGTGCAGCGCGGGATCGTAATAGCTAGGGCCATTCGGCAGGCCGGCGAGCAGGGAGGCTTCACCCAGGGTCAGATCTTTGGCGTGCTTCCCGAAATAGACCTCGGCGGCGGCCTCGACACCCGTCGCGTGATGGCCGTAATAGATGCTGTTCAAGTACAGCTTCAGGATGTCGTCCTTGCTGTACTTGGATTCGAGGGCCGACGCCAGCATGGCCTCGCGCAGCTTGCGCACGATCGACTTCTGTGGGGATTGCAAGATGGCGATCTTTGCCAGCTGTTCCGTAATCGTGCTGGCGCCTTGCTGCGGGCGGCGGGTGATGACATCGATAATGCCGGCCTTGATGACCCGGCCCCAGTCGACGCCGTGGTGCTGGTAGAAGTGCTTGTCCTCGACGGCGATCGTCGCGTTGCGGAGGTTGGGACTGATCTCGTCCAGCTTGACGGGGATGACGCGAACGCCTTGCGCGTTGCGCTGTTCGATCAGCGTGCCGTGACGGTCGACGATCTTGACGTCGCCCGCCGCCACGTCCAGGCGGCTGGGATCGGGCAGGGTCGCGAAGGCGTAGGCGAAGGTGCCCAGCACCAACAAGAGGATCAGGCCGAATACGATGCCCGCGACCAGCATCCAGTTGCGCCGGATCTTGAGCCAATCGAGCCAATTCTGCGGCCACTGCGGGGATCTGGCCGCCGATGCCCGCATGCGTGGCGGCGGTGCCGCCGCCGGCGGGCGCGGGTCCGCCACGGAACTGCCCTTGGGTGGAGTCGGTGCGCCCTTGTCTATCGCTTCTTCGAGACGGCCGCGTGCTCCCGCTCGTGCGGGCTGCTCGCGCCGCTGACCAGCTTTCGCGCGTAGCCGGCAGCCAGCGCGGTGAGCGCAGCCTCCGCGGCGCTGATCAACAGACGCCGCCCGATGCTCTCCTTGGATTGGACTTCGACTTTCTTCTTCCCGTCGGCCTTGACGATGCGCTTCTGCGCCGACGCCCAGGCTTTGGCATCGTCGCGAAACTCTTCGAGGCGATCGCGAAGGTCATTCAATTTCAATCGGCGAGCCAGCTGCTCCGCCGTCGAGCGGCGGCGTCGGGTTCGGTAGCCGAAGACGGCAAAGCCGGTCACGGCCAGCACGAGCGTGCCGACCACCAGCTGGAGGACGCGGTTGGTCTGCAGCTGGGTTTTGACGTCGAGGTTGCGCTTGGCGCGCAGCTGGAGCGCCTCTAACGTCTCCCCGAGGTGGGCGCGGGTCTGCTCTATTTCCCGTTTCGCTTCAGTACTTGTTTGGCCCACTCGGCATCCTCCTTCAGCGTGGTCATCGTCTTGGGCGGCGGTCCGATTTTGAGCATGCCCTTGCCGATAAAGATGAGCACGACGCATATGATCGCGAAGATCAGAGCCGCGACCAACGCCGCCAGGACGTGATTTGGAATCCACTCAATCAGCGCGACCAGGAGCATCACGACGCAGAGAAGGGCGCTGAGTCCTGCCGCAGCCAGCATGGCGGCGCCTCGAATGTTGGTGCTCAACATCTCCCTGACTTCGATCTTGGCCAGCTGGATTTCCTGCTGGACCAGGCGGACCGTATCTTCGACGGCCACCCGCGCAAGATCGATCAGGCCGTGCCGGCCATTCCCGTTCGCGGCCGTCCGTGCCGAGTCGGTGGCCGAAGCCCGCGGAGAAGAATCCATCAACGCCCTCCTTCCTTCCTGTCGCTCGTCTGGAGCAAGCTAGAACGTAAATATTATAGCGTGCCTGTCAACTTTAGGTTAAGCTAGGAGCGATGGAAAATCAGCCCGGTATGCCAGATCCCGTCATTCCCAATCCCGGCCATCCCGACGTGGGCGACCCACCCGGACCCGAGCTGGCACCCCAGCCTACGCAACCAGAGATACAGGAACCGCCGCCCGCGCCAGTCGAGGTCCCACAGCCCGGCGTCAACCGGCCGCAAGCTCCCAGCCGCTAACGCGCCGCCCTCGCATCCGGGAAGGCTCCCGCAATAATTAGGGTGTGATCCGCCGGATTCCGGGCGTTCGCGGCGCGCAGGCATACCTGCATCAGCACCGCGAGGGTCTTGCGGTCATCGACCCTGGCTATACCGGCAGCTTCCGCGCCGTCCTTCGCTTCGTCGAGCAACAGGCCATGGGCCCGATCGATTGGGTCATCCTCACGCACCACCACGTCGATCACGCCGGCACCGCGCTCGCCCTCTGCCAGGCAAGCGGGGCGCGGCTCGCCGTACACGCGGCCGACGCGCCCTACCTGCAGCCGCGCCGGCCGAGGGACCGCATGACCCTGTGGGGCCTGGCCGACCGGCTCCCCTCCGGGCTGGCCAGATTCGTCGTGACCTGCGCGGGACGGGCGGCGCGGCTGCTCGAGGACGGCGAGACAATCGCGGGACTGACCGTAGTTCACGGGCCGGGACACACACCGGGAAGCATCGGTCTTCACTCCGAATCCGAGTCGGCGCTCTTTCTCGGCGACATCCTGAACAACGAACGGGGCATTCGGACCCCACCCTGGAACGTCAATCACTCGCATCGGCTCGCCATGCAAGCGCCGCAACGATTGGGGGCGCTCTCCTATGAGCGCGCGTATTTCGGCCACGGCCCGGCCATCATGACCGGGGCCGACCAATCTGTCCGCGCCTTCCTGACGCGCCGGACGACGGCGCCTGCCTTGACGGGCTAACGCAACAGGCTCAGCCCGTCGACTGGGCCGAGGTCGATTCCCAGAAGGGCAGCAATCGTCGGCGCCCAATCGGTGAGATGGGGCCGCCTCACCGTCATCGCGTGGGCGATGCGTGCGACCGCCGGGTGCCCGCCCCCGACCAGCGCAACCGTGCGGGCGGTGAGCGGAGCGCCATGGAAGCCTCCCGCGGGATACATGGGCGCCGCGAAGATGCGTCCGGGTTGCGCGCCCACGATTGCCAGCGAGTCATTCGACAGCACGCACGTCTCGACCCCGTCGATGCGCTCGAGGGCTAAGCCGGCTTCCCGCGGATCCACCCCCGGAACAAGGTGGACGAGCGCGGCGCCCCCGTCCGGGATGAAGGCGTCCCACCAGCCCTGCGTGTTGTTTGCCAGGGGATCGATCGGATCCGACGTGTTGCGTGACTGCATGTCGTGATCAGAGACAACCGCGACGACCGTCTCGGCCCAGCGGTCGGCGAGCGCGTCCAGCAGCTCGCCAACGAGCTGGTCCGTGGCACGATAGCACGCCCGCGCCGCCTCACTCTCCGGGCCATTGTCGTGCCCGACGGTGTCCGATTCGTTCAGGTGTCCGAAGACGAAGTCATTGGCCTCCTCGCCAAGTGCCTGCAACAGCTGGGGGCGAACGGCCCGGTTCGCGGGATAGCCATGAGCATCTAGCGGCGTTCCAGGAGGGATGGTGCCGCCAGGCGGCCATCGTCGATCGGCCGATTCAGTGCAAAGCAGGCCACGGTCGTCGGCAACGATGGCCGCGGTGCGCATCCCGACTGCGCGGCAGGCGTCGAAGATCGTTGGCGTGCGCGGTCTCTCGAGGCCGGCCCATGCCGGCAGCCTCCCGTAGCGCCAGGAGGTGGTTCGAACGCCGTGGGTCGACGGCCGGCATCCGGTGAGCAAGGAGCAGAACCCCGGATCGGTCGAGGAGGGGAGGTCAGTGGTGCCGCCGCTCGAGGCCCGACCGCCTCGCTGCGCGAGATCCCACATGTGCGGCGTGAGGTCGGCGGAGATGGCGCGATGTGGGAAGCCATCCAGCCCGAGCAAGACCACTCGTGTCATCGGCTTATTCTGACGGGCGTGCTTCCGCCGGGATTCAAGAAAGCCCTTGACGGCACCGAGGAGTTACTGGTCGGCTCGCGCGAGGATGGCCGCGAGCGAGCGGTTCGCGCCTGGTTCATTGTCACGGCCGATGGCGACATCTACCTTTTCAACTACGCCTACGCGCTTCGCGTCGCGCGCTGGCGGAACGACCCCTGGACGCGGCTGACGATACCCGGAGGAGGTCCGTCAGTCGAGGGACGGGTGCGGTTCGTCGACCCCGGCGAGCTCGACCCGGCCGTCCAGGAGATGATCGTCGAACGGTGGGGGATGTGGGGCGCCCCGACGCCGGAGGGACTTCGCCGGATGGTCCGAGATGGCTCGCACGTTCTGGCGCGCGTCGAGGTACCGTAGGGCAAGCACCATGAAGTTCGGCTTGATCGGCGTCCCATCGAGCGCCGGCGCCCACGGGCCCGGGCAGGAGAAGGCGCCTTTCGCGCTGCGCCAGGCCGGGCTGCTCGGCGCGTTACGTGAGGCCGGACTCGAGGTCGAGGACCTCGGCGACCTCCCGGTTGTCCGCTTTGCACCGGATCGCGTCGAGCGCAGGCGTCAGAGCCAGTCGCAGGTGGTCAAGGTCGCGCGCCAGGTTGCCGAGGCCGTGGCCCGAGCGGTCGAGCGCGAGCTGATTCCGATCGTGCTCGGCGGCGATTGCACCATCACGCTCGGCGTCGTGGCGGGCCTCCTGCGCCATCAGCCCGACCTCGGCCTGATCTACTTCGACGGCGATGCCGACCTGACGACACCGGAGACGACGCACTCGGGGATCTTCGACTCGATGGGCGTCGCGCACCTGATCGGCCAGGGCGATCCGGACCTTGCCCACGTCGGTCCGCGATTCCCACTCCTCCCGCAGGACCGCATCGTTCTCTTCGGCTTTCATCCGTACGAGATCGAGCCGGATGAATCGCGCGTGCTCGAGGCGTCAGCGATGACGAAGTATCCGGTGACGTCCATGGATGATCGACCGGTCGAGCTCGCCGCACAGGCTCGGGCGCGGCTCGAGGAGCGCGCGCGGGCGGTCGCGGTGCATTTCGATGTCGACGTGATGGATTCCGCCGAGATCCCGCTCGCGGATTGGCCGCACTACGACGCGCTCTCCTTCGGCGACGCGATGCGCTGCTTGAGTGTGTTCGTGGGATCGCCCAAGCTGGCGGCGCTCGTGGTCACCGAGATCAACCCGGACAACGATCCGGACGGTCTATTGGTGCGCCAGTTTATCGATGCCTTCGCCGGCGCCCTGCGGCCGGTTGCGGCGAACGCCGCGCGCCGCTAACAGCACCAGGCCCAGCAGCAAGAGCACCCCGCCGATCAGGAGTTGCGGGCCCCCGCCACCCGACGCGAGCCTGCGGACCGGCGGGTTGGTGGGTCCGGCTGCGGCGGCCGACACGATCACCGATCCCGTCATGGTCGAGTGGATCGCGCAATGGTAGGTAAAGGTGCCCACACTGTTGAACGTGACGGGCCCGCTCGTCGCGCCTGGGCCGATGTTGCCCGTGCTCCAGGCGCCCGAGTCGGAGGTCGCGGTGTGGGTCGGCCCTGTGGCATTCGTCCAGGTCACCGTCGAACCGGCCGTGATGCGGATGGGATTGGGACTGAAGCACCAGGGCGGAGTCGAGGCACAGTTGACGATCTGCGCCGCTGAGTTGGCCGCGCTGGCCGCCATTGGGACGAGCAGCAATCCGGGGAGGACCATGGCGATGGCGAGAAAGAGTTTTCGCACGGATTGAGCTACGGGTTGGCGTTACGCCCCGTTGAGCTTTTCGAGGATGACGTCGTGGAGGAGGCCATTGGTTGCCAGGGCGTTGCCTCCGGCGTAGGTTCGATTCCCCTTGAAATCCGTCAGGCGCCCGCCCGCCTCTTCGATGAGGATGAGCGGCGCGGCCAGGTCCCACGAATAGAGCTCCGGTTCGAACATGGCTTCGCCGGCGCCTTCGGTGACGAGCGCGTAGCCCCAGAAGTCCCCGAAACCGCGGTCGCGCCACGCCGCGCTGACGACGGCATCGAAGCCGCGTTCCTTGCCGGCCGAGGCAAATGCCGTACGCGAGGCATAAAAGACCTGGGCGTCCTCGAGTCGTGCGATCTGCGAGACGCGCAACCGTCGCTTGCCCGACCAGGCGCCGCTGCCGCGCACGGCGTGCCAGCGCTCGTGCATCGCCGGTGCCGATATCACGCCCATCTCCAGCACGCCCGCGCGCTCGAGCGCGATCAAGGTCGCGAAGGCCGGGACACCTCGCAGGTAGCTGTGCGTGGCGTCGATCGGGTCGATGATCCATCGCGTCTCCTGGTTCGAGGTGCGGTCGCCGTATTCCTCGGCGAGCACGCCGTGCGCTGGATAGCGCTTCTCGATCCGTTCACGGAGCTCCAGTTCGATGGCGGTGTCCGCCTGGGTGACGTAGGTGCGGTCCGGCTTTCGATCCACCCGCGGCCGTTTACGAAAGTGGCGCATCGAGATCCGGTCCGCGGCGTCGGCGAGCTCGAGGGCAAATACCGTGAGCTCCTCGCGTTCGCTCAGGATCGGATCCTCTCACCGGCCGGGTCGTAGAGTGGCTCGCGGGCCACGGTGGCCGGCACCCAGCGACCAAAAACCTGCACCTGCGCGCTCGTGCCCGGCGCCGCCTGTGCCGACGGGAGGTAGGCGTACGCGATGCTCCGATCGATCGTGTACCCGTAGCCTCCACTCGTGACCCGCCCCGCGACGCTGCCATCGATGCGTACGGGTTCGCCGCCGAGCGCGATCGCACTCCCGTCTTCGAGCAGTAACGGGCGCAGGCGCCGTGTGACGCCGTCCGCCTTCGCTTTGATCAGCGCCTCCTTGCCGATGAAGTCGATCGCCTTGCCCAGGCGCACCGCGAATCCCAGGCCGGCTTCGTACGGGTTGTCCTCCGGCGTGATGTCGGTGCTCCAGACTCGGTAGCCCTTCTCCAACCGCATCGAGTCGATGGCGCGGTACCCGCCCGCGACCATGCCGAATGCGGCGCCGGCTTTCCAGAGCTTGTCCCAGAGCTCGAGCCCGCGGTCGATTGCGCAGTAGAGCTCCCAGCCGAGCTCGCCGACATAGGTCACCCGCAGCGCCAGGCAGGGAATGGCGCCGACCGTGATCCGCTGGGCCGTCAGGTAGGGGAAGGCGTCATTCGAGAGATCGGTATCCGTGAGCGGCTGCAGGATGTCCCGCGCGCGCGGGCCCCACAGCCCAAGGCACGCGCTCAAGGCGCCTCCGTCTTCGAGCGTGACGGAGCCATCGAGCGGATCGTGCTTTCGCATCCATCCGAGGTCGTGGTTGCCGAAGGCGGTCCCGGTCACGATGAAGAACCGGTCCTCATCGAGGCGGGTCACCGTGAAGTCGCACTCGATGCCGCCGCGCCGGTTGAGCATCTGCGTGTAGGTCACGCTCCCCACCGGGCGATCCATCTCGTTGTCGCAGAGTCGCTGCAGGAAGGCGAGCGCTCCGCGACCACTGACCTCGATCTTGGCGAAGGACGTCTCATCGAAAAGGCCAGCACGCTCGCGGGTGGCGCGATGCTCGGCGGGGATGGCGGGGGACCAGTGGTGACCCGCCCAGCCAGGCGGCCGATGGAATGCGCCGGCGTTTGGCTCGAACCAGTTGGGTCGTTCCCATCCGGATTTCTCGCCGAAGGAGGCGCCGAGCTCGGTCAAGCGGGGATAGGTGGGCGAGAGGCGAAGCGGCCGTCCGGCCTGGCGTTCCTCGTTCGGATAGTGAATGTCATAGTAAGTGGAGTAGACCTCGACCGTGCGAACGAGCGTGTAGTCCCTTTTCCGGTACGCGTCACCGAACCGCCGCAAGTCCATCTTCCAGAGGTCGAGGCTCGGCTCGCCATCGATGATCCATTCCGCCATCGCCTGGCCCATGCCACCGGCACCGGCGATCCCGTGGGCGCAGAAGCCGGCCGCGACGTAGAGCCCGCGAACGCCCGACTCACCCAGGACGAACTCGTTGTCGGGCGTGAAGGCTTCCGGTCCATTGATCAGCTTGATGACATCGCCGTGCTCGATCGCGGGAACGCGCTTGATGGCGTTTTGGGAGAGCGGCTCGAAGCGCGACCAGTCCTCGGGCAGCAGGCGATTGTTGAAATCGCCGGCGATGCCCTCGAGGCCCCACGGCGCCGGATCGCGTTCGTAGCCGCCCATCACGAGACCGCTGGCATCGCGGCGGAAATAGACGAGTAGGTCCGGATCGCG
>VBFR01000132.1 GCA_005889345.1 Chloroflexota bacterium | reverse complement strand
AGGTCCGGATCCTCGCCCTCGCGGACCGCGTCGATGTCGGGCAGGTCATCGACCACGATCATGGTGTTGGACATCTGCGTCTGGAAGGTTTCCGGGATGCCGGCGAGCGCTTCCTCCGCCAGACGCGCGAAGCGGTCGCGCGAGACGCGGTGCGGAACCCCGTAGGTCTGCGGCCGCATCGCGGCGGCGCGCGCAAAGGCCGTGCTGGCGTCGTCATCGCCCAGCCAAACGCGAATCCGCCCCAGCAAGTTCCAGGTCGCGGCATCCTCGCCAGCGGCGAGCGCTTGCTGCGCGAAATCGGCGGCCGCCGGCATGTTGCCGGCGCGATAGGCGAGCCGGGCGGCGAGGCGTAGCCAGCCTGCGTCTACCCGTTCCGGCAGGCCGCGAAGCTCCGCGAGCGCGTCGGAAAACCTTTCGGCGATTGTTGCGATCGCGCCATCTGCGTCACCGTCGCGAGCCTGTTGTAGACCTTTCACCACCCGGTCTCGCAACGTCGGCGTGCCACCGCGGAACCAGCGGCTAAGCGGCATACCCGGTACCGACGGCAGCCTGCAAGCCTGTGTTCAGGCGCCCGTTACATCGGCAATGGGCCAGCAGACGACGATGAACGCCCACGACTTCGAGAACCACGTGATGAAGCGCCTGGTTGCGCTGCGACCCGGCTGGACCGTCAAGAAGGGGCCGGAGCCTTTTCAGCTGACCATTCGGCGAGTCCGCGAAGGCGACCTGCGTTTCAACCTCGACGCCTTCTACCAGCAATACCGCGAACAACCGGGTGCGCTCGACCGGCTGTTCGCCGCGCGCCTGCGCCGCCTCGACCAGGAGTGCGACAGTGAGGCGCTCTTCGGCGCCCCGCTGATCCTGCCGGTGCTGCGCCCGGCCAGTTTTCTGGAGTCGGCGGGCGGGCCGGTCGTCTACCGCCGGATGCTCAACGACATGGTCGTCACCTATGCCGCCCACTACGCGCAGGGCATGCGCTACCTGCTGCCCCAGGACCTCGCGGCCTGGAACGTCGGGCGCGACCACGTCGAAGTCATCGCGCTCTCCAACCTGGCGCTGATGTTCCGCAACGGCATGAAGTTCACTGGCCTGGAAACCGACAAAGAGGGCCGTTCCAAGATGCTGATGTTGAGTTACGTCGACCCGCGACCCTATGGGGCGGCGCTGATGCTCCTCCCCGAGGTCTGGGCCTGGCTCGAAGAGATGCTGGAGGACGTTCCCGTCGTGGGGGTGCCGGAGCGCGGGTCGCTGATCGCCGCCGGCCAGCGGGCGCAGCTCATGGGACGGCTCCGCCACGACGTCCAGGAGCGTCACCGCGAGGCGGCCTTCCCGGTGTCCGACCGCCTCTACTGCGTCGACGGCGGTCGCATCCGGCAGTACGCTCGCTAGCGGGCCCACGCGGCGCCGGCCGCCACTACCCATATCCCGGGTAGCCCGGGTGTGGGTCGGGATGAACGCGGGGGCGAAGCAGGAGCGCGAGGATCAGGCCGCTGACGAAACCGCCGATGTGCGCGAAGAACGCGACCCCGCCGCCGGAAACACCAATGTTGAGGAAGGCCTGCAGCGCGTTCAACGCGATCCAGTAGCCGATGAAGAGGTAGGCGGTCAGCGTGACGAAGAAGAACGGCACGATGAAGGTCAGCACCCGCGCACGCGGGAAATAGAGGACGTACGCCGCCAGGATTCCCGAAATAGCACCGCTGGCGCCCAGCATCGGCACGGTCGACGTCGGGTCGATGAAAATCTGCAGCAGGCTGCCGGCGATCCCGGCTGCGAAATAGACAACCAGGAACTTGATCTCGCCCAGGCGGTCCTCGACGTTGTTGCCGAAGATCCAGAGGAACAACATGTTGCCGCCCACGTGCAGCAGGTTGGCGTGCAGGAACATCGAGGTGACCAGCGTGCCGAGATGCCGCCCGGCCGTGATCTCGGCCGGGATGACGGCGTAGCGCGCAATCGCGTTCTCGTCCATCACCGGGTTTTGCGCCAGGTAGAAGTAGACCGCGAAATTGATCAGGATCAGGCCCCAGGTCAGCAGCGACGGCCGGCGGGTTGGGTTGTAGTCCCGGAGGGGAATCACGAGGCGAGCGCCCGGGGCATGAGCTTGGCGTCCTCCAGCAAGCGCCGAAGGGCGGGCAGCTCACTCGCGGCGAGCGGGGGCAGGGGCGCTCTCGGGTCGCCGTGGTCGTATCCCAACAGGCGCAGGCCGGCCTTGAGCCCGGGCACGCCGTAGCCGGCGCTCAACGCCTCGCCGAGCGGCGCGATGGTGCGCTGCAGCTGGCGCGCCTGGTCGGGGTGTCGCTCGAGAAAGGCCTTGCGAATGCCAGCAGAGGTGTGCGGCGCCAGGTTGGCGAGCGCGGCGATGGCGCCGTCCGCCCCCGCTTCGAGCGCGTCCACCAGCCTCTCGCCCGCGCCCGCAAGCAGCACGAAGTCGGGCCCAAGGGCCTTGCGCAGTCCCGGAAGCCTCGCGATGTCACCGGATGAATCCTTGAGTCCCGCGATGTTGGCGTGGCCTGCCAGCCTGACGATCCACTCGGCGCCCAGGTCGTACCCCATGTGCACCGGCACGTTGTAGATCAGGATCGGGATCGGGCTCGCCTCGGCGACGCTGTGGTAGTGGGCGCGCAGCCCCTCGGCCGTGAGCTGGCGCCTGAAATAGCTGGGGGCGATCACGAGCGCCGCCTCGGCCCCTTCCGCCGCCGCCGCTCGGGTCCGTTCGATCGTGGCCCGCGTCGATTCCGCGCCGGTCCCGGCGATCAAACGAAGGGGCGCCGGCAGAGCCTCGCGCACCCAATCGATCCACTGCAGTCGTTCGGCCTCGGTCAGGTGAGCGGCTTCACCGTTCGATCCCAGCGCGACCACCCCATCCAGGCCACCATCGCGCAGGAACTCGAGAAAACCCGCCGCGGGCGGCCGCAACGCGCCGTCTGGCGCGAAGGCGGTCGCGATCGGGGGAAAGATCCCGGCCAGCCAGGGAGCACCCATCTGGCGATTCTATGGACTGCGAGGGCCCGCGCGTAGACTCCACGTTGTGCGTGGGGTGCTCGTGCTCGGCGCGCTCTTCCTCGCGGCCTTCCTGGTCGCGCGCGGCAATGCCAATGCCGGCATCTTTCTTTTTCTCGCGGTCGTTTGCGCGGGTGTCGCCGTCGTCATCGTCTTCGCGAAAGGACTGGGGCGGTTTCGCGGCGCGATCCTGAGTGGACGCGGCCGTGTTGACCGGGACCTGCTGCTGGGCGGACTTCTCCTGATCGGGCTTCTCGCGCCCTGGTCGGTCGCGCTCCCCAGCCTTCGCTGGCCGCAGGTGTTCGGTTGGCAATCGCCGGTCGCGCTCGCCATCACCCTCGCCCTGATCGTGACGCGCGTCGGTCCCCTGCGACGCTACACCGTCCCCGCCATCGTCATCGCCGGCTTTGGGCTGGCGGCCTGGTTTGGCTGGCTGAGCGCGCAACTCCTCACGCCCGCGTTTCGCGCGAGCGCCTTTCCCTTCCTTCCGATCGACCTGCTCGGCGAAGGCTGGTACGCGGCCCTGCTCGCCTTTGCCATCGGCGTGGATGGCGTCGCCAGCGACGCCTCCCGCGATGATCGGCCGGCTCGTCCCGGCGAGGTCTGGCCCTTTGCCATCGTCCCCGGTGAGGGCCTTGTGCGCCTGAGCTACCCCGGTCGGGGCCGGCTCTGGATGGCGGCCGCCGCCTGCAGCGTGTTCCTCTTCCAGGCGAATGCCATCGTGCCGGCCGAGTTCCAGTTCTACGGATCGTTCGGCGGCCTGCCCCCACCGCGACCCCGTGGCAGCGCGCTCATCCCGGTGGTGGTGGGCCTGATCATCTGGCTGGCCTCCCTGCGGGACACCCAGCAGAAACTGCGGCTGGAGCAGAACGCGGACGCTCGTTACGCAGCCGCGACGACATTGTCGCCTGGTGCCGACCCGTCCCGACGAGCCCGTTAACAAACCGCTGATAGCCTCACAGCGACTGTGCCCCACGCGCCTTTCGTGTTGCCGCGCCACTACACCCGTCGTTCCTTTCTTGACCGTGGGCTCCGCCTCGGCCTGGGCCTCACCGGAGGCATCACGCTCGCTTCGCTGCTCGACGCCTGCGCCACCGGATCGGGTGGCACGAGTCCGACGCCCCCACCCGGCGCCACCGTCATCCGGGCGCTGCTCTTCGACCAGGTCGGCTATGACCCGAGCGTGCTGCAGTCCCTGGCGAACAAGTTCCGCATGCTTCACGACAACAAGGTGTTCGTCTCGATCGAGACCGCGCACTATCGCGAGCTCTACGAGAGCATCCTCGCGGCCGGGCTGACCAAGCCGGCGCCCTACGACGTCGTCGCCCTCGACCAGGTCTGGGTGCCGGAGTTTGCGAACCGCAAGCAGCTGCTGAGCCTGAAGGACCAGATCCCGGACGACGCCCGCTCCGACATCATGCCCAGCTTGCTCGACGCGTTCGCCTACAAGGACACGGTCTGGGCGATGCCGCACGTGCTCAACATCCAGAGCCTCTACTACAACAAGAGCCAGCTACGCGCGGCGGGTTTCAATGACCCGCCCGCAACCCTGGAGGACTGGTACGCACAAATGCTGGCGTTGCGCGGTCGCGGGCTGGTCCCCTACACGGACTCCTGGGCGCAAGACGAGGGCCTTGTCTCGGACTTCGTTCGCATCGCGGCGGAGTACGGCGGGGACCTCTTCGATGCCAGCGGCAAGCCGCTGTTGCTGCAGCAGCCGGCGCAGCGCGCCGCGACGTTCATGCGCCAGCTGATCGACGATCGCCTGGTCCGCACCGACGTCGCCGCCAGCAACGAACCGGACGCCATGCGGGCCTTCCTCTCCGGCGGGGTGACCTTTACGACGAACTGGAACTTCGTGTGGGGTGCGATGAACGATTCGCTCTACTCGCAGATCGTCGGCCAGGGCTCGGTCGCGCCCATCCCGGCCGCCGCCTCAACCGGAAAGACCGCGGCCTCGGTGAGCGGCTTCCTCGGCCTCTCCGTCCTTGCCAACAGCGCCCATCAAGACCTGGCGGTCGCCTGGCTTCGCTATCTGACCAGCCCGGAAGTGCAGGCCCAGCAGACGGCTGAGCTCCCCATCTGGACCTCGCTTCAGAACTCGGCCGACCTGCGCAAGGCGAATCCACAAATCGGCGTCTTCCTCGCGAACCTGGCTAACGCCCGCCCGCGGCCGAAGCTGGGGCACTATGTCGAGTCGTCGTCGGTGCTGCAGCGCCACCTCCACGACCTGGTGCTGGGGACGGCCAGCCCGACGGCCGCGATGGCCCAGGCGCAGGCCGACCTGCTCGCCCTCCAGGCCCGCTTCTCCAGCTGACCCGCTCCCATCGGGATACGATGGAAACGGCATGCCGCAGGACGCCGCCTTCTACCGAATCGGCCTGATCGAAAGCATCATTCTGCTGCTGCTCCTCCTGCTCGCCTTTGGCGCGCTCACCGTCATGATGCGGGAGCGCTGGCTGGCCATGGGTGCGACGGAGTCGCTGCTGGCGCGACTGGCCGCGTCCGCCGTGCTGGCGTCGATCGCGGTTGGCGGACTCAGCGGCATCGTCCTCAACCTGCTCCAGGGGAGCGCGTTTTCCGACACCACCCTGTCCGCCTCCGCCTCACGCAACCAGGCGCTGCTGGGCATCGCGCTGGCGCTGGCGTTCACGATCGTGGGGATCATCCGGATCGAGATGTACCACCGTCACCTGTCAAGGCCGCCCGTCCAGGAAGAGGACGCCGAGTGGAGGGTCGAGCCCCGCCGCTGACTACGAAGTGCTCGGGCTCGGCGTCACCACGATCTGCGATGCCGGGATCTCCCCGTCGAGCAGGTTCCATTTCGTGAGGATCTGGCGGTACGTCCCGTCCTGGTAGATCGCCATCATCGCCTGCTGCATCGCCGTGAGCAATTCGCCGTTCTTGGGGTCGATGGCAATCCCCTCGGCATTCAGCTTGAAGGGACTGCCGGCCTGCTCCAGCTGGTCGGGGGTTTGTTTGACGAAGTAGGCGGCAACCGGCGAGTCATCGAGCGCGGCGTCGACGCCACGCTGCTTGAGAATCAGGACCGCCTGGAGATCGGTCGGGTAGACCTGCTTGTTGATCTTGTTGTCCTTGCAGGCGGCGCCGTTCAACTCATCGACACTGTTCTCTTCCGGGCTCTGCACCTGGACCGAGACTTTCTTGCCGCAGAGGTCGCTCAGCGCGCTGATCCCCGAAGGGTTGCCCTTGCGCACCAGGATGGCCTGCCCGGCGCGGAAATAGGCGACGAGCGCCACCTGCTTCTGCAGGTCGGGGGTGATCTGCAGGGCGGAGATGATGGCGTCCCCCTTCTTGGCCAGCAGGGCACCGACCAATAACGGCGAATCGGTCTTCTGGATGGTCGCCGTCAGCCCCATCTTGGTGGCCAGCGCCTGGGCGATATCGATGTCGAACCCGATCGCCTGGTTGTTGGTATCCATCGAGTCCTGCGGTGGGTAGGTCGTGTCGGAGAGGAACGTGACGGTGCCCGGCCGGACCAGGTTGGTGGGCGGCGTGATCGGCGGCGGCGTCGGGCTGGCAATCACCAGTGCCGGCGTCGAGGGGGAAGCCTTCGTAACCCCTGGACTGGGGAGGCTGCAGGCAGCGAGCGTCAGAACGAGGAAGGCGCTCAGTGCGATGCGTCCCTTGAACGCGGCCGTCATCTCCTCGCTCCTCGCCCGAGCGGGGTTACTGTCATGGCCAAAATTAGCGACCCAATTCTACGACCGCCATCACCGCCCGGCGCATCGGCTTTATGCTGAGCCCCTTGCCAGTCACACTCGATGGCCGGTCGCTGAGTCCCTCTGACGTGGTGGCCGTGGCGCGCCGCGGGGAGCCTGTCAGCCTGGGGCCCGAAGGGAAAACCCGGCTGCGGCAAGCCCGCACCCTGGTTGACCGGCTGGTCGCGGAGGATCGGGTGGTGTATGGCCTGACGACCGGCGTCGGGGCGCTGAAGAACGTGCGCATCCCGCCACAGGACACCCGACAGCTCCAGCGCAACCTCTTCATGAGCCACGCGGTCGGTGTTGGACCACCCCTTCCACGGGAGCTGGTGCGTGCGGGCATGCTGGTCCGGGTCAACCAGTTCTGCCAGGGCACCTCGGGAGTGAGCCCGGCGGTTGCGCAGCGGCTGGTCGACCTGCTCAACCACGACATCTGTCCCTGGGTGCCCGAAAAAGGATCGCTCGGGGCCAGCGGCGACCTGGCGCCCTCGGCGCACGTCGGCCTGGTGCTGATCGGCGAAGGCGACGTCGTGCACAAGGGCGAACGGCGCAGCGGCGCGGAGGCGCTGCGGGCAGCCGGCCTTGAGCCGGTCGTGTTGCACGCCAAGGACGCGCTCAGCGTCCTCAACGGCACGCATTTCATGGCCGGGGCCGCCAGCCTGGTGCTGCATGATGCTCAGCGTCTGCTGCTGACCGCGGATGTCGTGGCGGCGCTCAGCGTCGAGGCGCTGCGTGGTTCGCGCACCGCCTTCGATCCGCGCATCCACGCGGCCCGGCCGCATCCGGGCCAAGTTGCATCGGCCGCCCGCATCTTTGCCCTGACCGACGGTAGCGGCATCGCGGAATCACACGTCCTCTGCGACCGCGTGCAAGACGCCTACTCGCTGCGCTGCGCCGCGCAGGTCCACGGGGCCTGCCACGACGCGATCGACTACCTTGCTCGCGTGCTCGCGGTCGAGCTCAATGCCGGCACCGACAATCCGCTCG
>VBFR01000131.1 GCA_005889345.1 Chloroflexota bacterium | reverse complement strand
GGGTATCGACCTGCTGGCGCCGCTGAAGCCTGGCCGTCTGACCGGCGAGGCACACGCCGCGATCCGGGAGAAGGTTCCGACGCTCGACCACGACCGGGTACTCGAGCCCGAGATCCAGACGGCGATTGAGCTGGTACGTAGCGGCCGCCTCGCGGCGATTGTTCCTCCCCCGCTCGCGGGGGAGGGCAGGGTGGGGACCCTTTGACCATCTCCACCCCGATCCGCGCTGCGCGCGGTACCCAGCTCAGCACCCGCGGCTGGCAGCAGGAGGCGGCGCTGCGCATGCTCTGCAACAACCTCGACCCGGAGGTCGCCGAGCGCCCGGAGGACCTCGTCGTCTACGGCGGCACGGGGAAGGCAGCCCGCGACTGGCCGTCGTTCCACGCCATCGTCGCGGCGTTGCGGCGGCTCAAGGACGACGAGACATTACTGGTCCAGTCCGGCAAAGCGGTGGGCATCTTTCGAACCCACGAGTACGCGCCGCGCGTGCTGCTCGCGAACAGCCTGCTGGTGCCGCGCTGGGCCACCTGGGAGCACTTCTGGGAGCTCGAGCGGCTCGGCCTGATCATGTACGGTCAGATGACCGCCGGCAGCTGGATCTACATCGGCAGCCAGGGGATCCTCCAGGGAACGTACGAAACCTTCGGCGCGCTGGCCGCGAAGCGATTCGATGGCACGCTCCGCGGCCGAATCGTCCTGACCAGCGGGCTCGGCGGCATGGGCGGCGC
>VBFR01000257.1 GCA_005889345.1 Chloroflexota bacterium | reverse complement strand
AACCTCGGCATCTTCCTCAGCATGTTCGCCCGCACGGAGTTCCAGGCGGTGCAGTTCATCCCGCTCGTGATCGTTCCCCAGGTGCTGCTGGCCGGGATCATCTTTCCCATCAGCACCGAACCCGGTCCGCTACAGGCGCTCTCCCGCGTGTTGCCCCTCACCTACGCCGTTGAGGGGTTGCGCAACATCATGATCAAGGGTGCCGACCTGACCTGGTCGTCACTGCAGCTCGACCTCGGCGTGGTGCTTGGTTTCTGCGTCCTGGTCATCCTCGCCGGCGCGACGACCCTGCGTCGCCGCATTGCCTGACGCCCTCTCCATGTTATATTGGCACTAACGGTTAACGTTACAGTCGCAATTGGCTAATGGAGGCGCGCGATGCCAGGGAAGAAGAAGAGCTCGTCGATCAAGAACCCGAAGACCTATGAGGGTCTGAAGAAGAAGGGCATGCCCAAGAGTCGGGCCGCCGCGATCAGCAACGCGCAGGCGAAGAAGAAAAAGAAAAAGTAGCGGTCCGTCCCATGCCCATCAGCCCTCCACCCGTTCGCCGGTGGCGGCCTGAGTACATTCCGGCTTACCTGTCGAACGGGGTGATCGGCCTGCGGGCCGGTCCCATCCCATTGATCGAGGGCGTGGCGATCGTCAACGGACTCGCGGCGGTCGATCCCGTCGAAAAGGGCGAAGGCTTCGCCCGCGGGCCATATCCGATCGGTGGCGACCTGGAGATCGATGGCGCCAAGCTGAGTCGCCTTCCAGGTCAATCCGAGTTGGTGGAACAGGCCTATGACTTCGCCTCGAGCGAACTCACGAGCCGTTTCAGTTTCCGGTCCGGCGAGACGACCGCGACTGTCGAGGTTCTGACATTCTGCAGCCGGTCGCTGCCCACCGTCGTACTCCAGGACGTCCAGGTGCGCGTCGACCGGCCGTGCCGGCTGGTCGTGACCGCGAAGGTCGACCCAACGGGGATTTCGGGAACGTGGCAGTCGCGGGAGACGGCCACTCCGGATGCGGACAAGCCCGTCGTCGACGGGTCGATGCTCTGGGAGACACATGGCGGGCTCTCGACCTGTGGCGCGGCCTATATCACGCAGTTCGATGGCGGCGACGGGGTCGAGCGCCGCCGCGAAGAGCACGATGAGCTCGCGCCGCTCTCGACCTCGTACACCGTGCAGGCGCGGCCCGAACGCCGTTATGTGCTGCGCCAGTACACGAGCCTTGTCCCAAGCCAGGCGCACCACGAGCCGCATCGCCAGGCGACGCGGCTTGTCGGCATGGCCGCGCGGCGCGGCTTCGACCAGCTCCGCGACGAGAACCGCGGAGCCTGGGCCGAAATCTGGAAGGGACGGATCAAATTGATCGGTGCCGATCAGCGCTGGCAGGCGCTCGCCGACGCGGCCTACTACTACCTTCATGCGTCGGCCCACTCCTCGTCGCTCTTCAGCACGTCGATGTTCGGGCTTGCCTACTGGCCGAACTACCACTATTACCGCGGCCACGTCATGTGGGACATCGAGGCCTTCATGTTTCCCACGCTCCTGCTAACGGCGCCCGAATCCGCCTATGCGCTGCTCGAGTACCGGGTGCAGCGGCGGGAGGCAGCGGAACGCAACGCGGCGATGCACGGATACCGCGGACTCCAGTTTCCGTGGGCGAGTGGACCGCGACACGGGGAAGAGGTGATCCGGCTCTCCGCGCCGCAGCTGGCCTTCGAACAGCACATCAGCCTGAGCGTGGCGCACGCGTTCGCGCAGTACGTCCACGCGACCGGCGACGAGGATTATCTGCGCGAGACGGCCTGGCCGATGCTGGAGGGGGTTGCCAACTGGCTGGTGAGTCGCGCCGTCAAGACCGAACGCGGCTACGAAAT
>VBFR01000130.1 GCA_005889345.1 Chloroflexota bacterium | reverse complement strand
GCGCGTTGCCGGCGATCTGTCCGTGGTGAAACTCATCGAACAGGACGGCACCACCGTTGGGCGTGAGCGCAATCAGGTCGGCAGCGAAGCGGCCGTTATCGGCCAATCGGAGGTAGCCATTGCACAGGACGAGCGGATCGGTCATGGCAATCAGCTGGCCGGAGCCAACCGCCATGCGAACCGCCAGCACATCGCCGGCCGCGTTGCGAAGCAGGGGCACCTGCGACGGCGACGGCTTGAAGGCGAGCGCGCTTGTCGAACCAGACAGGGAACCGACGCCGCCGAGAATGGGAGCCGCGGCGTGCGCGGGGCCATCAACGGTCTGGCTCGATAGGTGGAGGCCGAACTGGGTGTCCAGCTGCGGATCGCGTTCCTCGGTAGCGTAGATCGCCACGTTGCCGGCGCGCAGCCAGCTGTCGAGCTGTTGACTCTCGGCGTTGCTGAAACCCTCCGTCGGTCGGAAGACGAACACCAGGGCGGGCGATGAGGGAAGCGTGTACTCGCCTTCGACCGTCCCGGTGCCATGGCCGAGAGACTCGGCAAAGAGTCGAAGCGCTGACGTGCCGTTGCCGGCGTCGCTCGCGGAGCTGTGCTCTGGCGAATCCCCCGTCGCGGTGCCGCGCAGCGCGACGACGATCGCGATCAGGACGACCACCCCGCCAAGCAGGATCCAACGCCGGCGGCTCATGCGGCGCTCTGCCGGTAGCGTTGCGCCGCCTCGACCGCCTGTGCGTACATCGGCCGGTCGGGGGCCCGATGACCGTAGCTGGCCTCTTCGAAGGAGCGCAGCAGCGGACGCAGCAGCTCGAGATGCTCGGTGCGCGCAAACAGCTCGCGCACGGTGAAGGGGCTGCGGTCCCAGGCTCGTTCCCCGCCGATCCTGACCGTCACCCCGCCGGTCAGCGCCTGAATCGCGGCCAGGAAGTCGCCGGCCGCGGCCAGCCGGTCCGCCTCGGCGAAGAAATCGACGGAAGGGCGGACCACCGAGGGCGCGGGCCTTGGAACGGCTTCGCGCCCGCCGCGACCGAGGGTTCCGCGAATCGGCCAGATGATGATGCCGAGAATGAACAGTGCCGCGAGTGCCAGCCATACCCCCAGCGGGATGCCGAGATGGAGGTTGCCGAGGCCGAGCCAGCGAAAGAAACGTCCCAGCGCGGTCGAGACGGTATTCACGATCCGGTCGATGATCGACGGCCCTGATACGAGCCCCACGTAGCGCGGCATGGACAGGACGTTGTTCAGCTGCTGCTGAGCACGATCCGGGTCCGGCGTATCAACGCGCGCCTGCAGCGCGGCGTACAACGCCTGCAGCCGCTGGTCGGCGTCGGTGAGATTGGGCGGGTCGGCGCCGAGGTCGTGCAGAATTTCCGGCTGACTCGGACCCGGGGCAGTGGCGAGCACCTGGAGGGCCTGCCCAATCGAGGGGGTGTCGCCTCGTTCCGCGAACTGGACCAGCGTCAGCGCCCGGTGAATGGCGTTGGTGTAGTCATCGGCCTGGCTCGCCGACGCGGGCACGGCGGCCGCCAGTGTGAGGATGAGCGCCGCCAGCAGCGGCCCCCCACGCGCGAGCGAAGAGTTGTTACGCCGGAGCAGGGCCCGGGGAGGTCTGCTGGGCGAGTTGGTCCAGGTCGAGGCCTTCTTTGCGAACCCGCAGGTCGAAGTAGAGCAGGACGACGGCGATATAGGCGATGGGAGACACTACCGCGCTCAGCAGCGTACTTCCAACCTGAACGAGCGCGGCTTGAAAGTCGCCGGTGCTGAAGAGGGCCGCGATCACGCCGAACAGGATGAAGAGGCCGTAAGTGATGATCAGTTGCATGATCCCCACAATCAACAGGATGCCGAACGTCCGCCACCAGGAGCCCGCGACGAGGTTCCAGCTGCGTCCCAGGCCCCGAATCGGACCAATGTCCTCGGCCATCATCGCCGCCAGCACAAGCGACCAGCGGACGGCGAGGTAGACGGCGGCGCAAAACACCGCGAACCCCGGGAGGATCAGCAGGACAAATCCGATGATCTCCGCGATGAACCAGCCGATGAACATCAGGAAGCCCAGCGCGATCAAACCGAGAAGTGGCAGGTAACGGCGCAGGGTGTCGCTCAGCACCGAGCCGATCGTCGCCGGCCGTCCGAGCGCAACGTCCGTGATCGCCCGGACGACGGCCCCCAGGCTGATGGGAAGCAGGAAGAAACCACCGATGAAGCCCAGGGCGAGTAACCCAAGGAGGTTCGTGAGCTGCTGACTGTTGAACGAGGGCTGCGCGCCCGGGCCCGTCGTAATGAGGTTGGCATACGAGGCGCCGTTGAGCTTGTAGATGCCGGTCACCAGGCTCCACACCAGGCCAGGCAGGGCGACGAGCAGCGACACCGTGACGATGAGGGAGAAGTGGCGCCGATACAGGCGAAACAGCTCGTCGAGGAGTTCCGGCAGCGGCATCGGCCGGAATCGGATGGGCGCGGAGCTGGACGCCACGGCCCCCATCATGCCCGATCGCCGCGTCTCGTGTCTAGTTGTTTGCGCTAATTCGAACAGGCGCAGCTGCCGCCGCACGCGCAGCCAGCGGAGGCCGATGCGCTCGACGCCTCGCCGGTGCCCACCACGGCGAAGGTGGAGAACATCGCTTTGGTATTGGTGCTCTCGCAGCTAGGGCAGACCTGGCGCTCGTCGCGGCTGGCGTAACCGCCGAAGACGTCAAACGTTTGGCGGCACGTCAGGCAGGAGAACTCGTAGATCGGCACGTCAATATTGTAAGGTTGTGCGCCCAAAAGTTCAGCAGTACGCGGAACTGCTTCTCGAGTGGAACCGGAGCATCAACCTCACGGGCGCCAGGTCGCTGGCGGAGGTCGAGGCGCTGATCGACGATGCCGGCGCCCTGGTCGAGGCACCCTGGAACGGCATCGATACGGTAATCGACATTGGCAGTGGCGGTGGCTTGCCGGCGATCCCATTAGCCGTGGCGATGCCCGAGGTGCGGTTCACCCTGCTGGAGGCGAACGACCGCAAGTGCGCCTTCCTCGAGCACGTCGCCGGGACGCTCGGGCTGGCGAACGTGACGGTCGCCCCCGGGCGGGCGGAGGAGCTCGGCCACCACCCGGAGCTTCGCGAGCAATTCGATCGGGCGATCTCGAGGGCGGCGGCACGGCCGGAAGTGCTGCTGGAGCTTGCCCTTCCCTTCGTTAGAACTGGTGGAGATCTCGTTGCCCAGGTCAGCCCCCTCGACCCGCTCGCGCTCGAACCGGCCGCCCGCCTCCTGGGCGGGGGGACGCCGCACCTCGAGCATCCAGCCGGCGGCCACGTCCTCATGGTGGTGCCGAAGCTGGTCGCCACGCCGGCGCGCTTCCCGCGCCGAAGTGGGTTGCCAGGCCGCAAGCCATTGGCGTAACGCACCGATCGGGGGCGGCGTTGCATGAACATGAGGTCGGCTCTCCGCCTAATTCCCCTGATGGCAATCGGCGCCGCGGCGGCCTTCCTGCTGGCTGGGCCGCTGACGTCTCTCTACAAGACCCACGCCGTGGCGGGCCGGCCTCAACAATCCACCTCCGCGACCATCGATCCCCATGCCTCACCGACATCGTGTCCGGCTTCCCTGCCGATGCCCAAGTCGGCACTGACGATCACGATAGCCGACGCGCCGGCGCTGCCGTTCCCCGTGTGGGTCAACGAGCCGCTGGGCGCAAAGGTGCGGGCAGGAGCGAGCTCGTCGACCGCGCAGTTGGGCATCCTTTCGCAGGGCACCCAGGCGACGGCCGACCAGCGCGCGCCGGATGCCTCCGGAAACGTCTGGTATCACGTCAGGCAGGCGAGCCTCGCCGGATGGATTCGGTCGGACCTGGTCGTCACTACGGCGCTGCACGCGGCCAGCGGGGTCGGATGGAGCCTCATGCTGCCGCAGGGGTATCAGGTCGCCCCATCGTCCGATCCATCGCTGACGACGATTTCAAAGAGCGGCGATGACCTGCCGTTCCTGGTCCTGCAGACGACGTCCTCGGACACCCTCACCGTGCAGCTGCCGGCGCAGCTCCGCGCCAACATGGCACCGGTCGCCGACCACACCACCGCGGTCCAGGTCTGGAGCTACACCCCGATCAACGAGCAAGTCTCGCGGGTCGCGCTCGATACCTGCAAGGTCACGTCGGCCTGGGCCCGCCCCGACCAGGGCTGGCCGTTCATGTCGTCGGTCTACGTCCATACCAAGGGCCGCAACTACCAGTTCTCTTTCTTTACCGCCGACCCCAATTCCCCCGTGGTCAAGCAGGTCCTCGACAGCGTCGCCCTAAGCTGAGCGGGTGAGCAGCGGGACGCGCTGGGAGAAAGCCGCCGTGGCCTACGCGACCGGCGAGCACAAATCCGGGCGCGAACTGCAGCTGGTCGTCGATTTCGCCGCGCCAAAGGGGACGGAGCGGGTGCTCGACATCGGGACGGGTGCTGGCCACACGGCGCTCGCGCTCGCGCCCCACGCGTCGAGCGTCGTCCTGACGGACCCTGTGCCAGCCATGCTGGCGACCGCGCGACGTGTCTTTGGCGAGGTCGGCGTGCGAAACGCCGAATTCGTCGAGGCCGTCGCGGAGCGCCTGCCCTTCCCGGACGCGAGCTTCGACATCGTCGCCACCCGACTTGCCGCGCATCACTTCGACGACGTGGCGCTCGCCTTTCGCGAGGTGGCGCGCGTGCTGCGTCCCGGCGGCGTCTTCATCTTCGTCGACACGCTCGCGCCCGAGGATGCCGCGAGCGCGGCCTACCAGGACGAGGTGGAAGCCCTGCGCGACCCGACCCACCGGCGCATCTATACGCAGCGACAGTGGATCGCCTTTTGCGAACAGGCCGGCCTGCGCGTCGCGAAGCTGGAGGTGGTGCGCAAGAGCCACGACTTCGAGCCCTGGCTCGAGCGCGGAGGCGAGGACGCGGAGACGCAGCAGCGAGTGCGTGCGCGTTTCCTCGACGCTCCGGCCTCGGCGGTCCGCGACCTCGAGATCGTCGTTACACAGAGCGGGGTAACGTCGTTTACCGATCGCAAGCTGGTGCTGGCTGCGCGCCGCTATTGATCGTCTGGTGACACCGGCGCGCCGTCAACTATTCTGCTAACTGGGACCGGAGGCTGGGGAGTCGTGGCAGGAAAGAAAGGCACCCTGATCGGTGTGGTACTGGCGGCGGCGCTTGTCATCGCTCCGCTGGTTCGATCGGAAACTGCGGCCGCCCAGACTGCGGTGACGGCCCGCTTCGGCCCCGCGTGGCCGACATTCTTACCGAAGGATTCGCGGGCATTTGCCGGAGTAAAGTCGCCCGCAAGGCCGCTGATACGGTCCGAGGTCAGCGGCAAGCGGCTGCCACGCAGTGCGGCTCAGCCACTTACTGAACCGCAATTTCCGAGCATGGAACAGCTCACCGTATTTCCCGGTATGGACCTCGACCGGGAGATTGGCATGTTCGGGTCCGGTCGGGAGCCACCGGATACGCAGATCGCCGTCGGCCCGAGCAGCGTGGTCGAGCTCGTCAACCGAAACGTGACTGTCTGGAGCAAAGGGGGAACCCTTCTCAAGGCGACCGACTTCCCGACCTTCTTCGGGCCCAGTTCGGTTGGCTGGAACCTGTTCAACCCGCGAGTCCTGTACGACCAGGACGGTGGGCGCTTCTTCGCCGTTGCCGCCGCAACGAAAGGCAACAGCACCTCAGTGGTCGATGACCTGGTCTACTACGCCATCTCGAACACGAGCGACCCCGCCGGCGTCTGGACGGTGTCCGCCTTCCAACCTCAGGCCCCCACCCAAACCGGCAAGGCTCTTCCGAGCCAGCCCAGGTTGGGAGTCAACCGCAACATGCTCGTCCTCTCATGGGATGACTTCGCCCAAACGGGATGTGACCCCACCAACCCCAGCGTGTTCTGCTTCGTTGGCTCGGAAACCATCCTCCTTCAGAAGTCGGACCTTCTGACGTATGGAGGCGCTAACGCCTGCGAACTGACCTTCCAAAGCGACCCAGTCTGCGCCTTACAGCTCGGATCTCTCGACACCAGGCACTTCGGCGTCATGCCGGTCCAGTCGCTCGAGAGCACCGATACCGAGTACCTCGTCTTCAACAACGCCGATCCGAATCTCAACGAGAATCAGTGCACGGAGGTGTCGCCCACGCCCACGATTGGAACCTGCCCAACCCTCGGCGTGATCGCCCTGACCGGCAGTCCGCGGAGCGGCTTGACCAAGCAGGAGTGGAATCTACCGATCGAATGGACGACCGCACCGAGCAACGCTGAACAAGCCGGCTCCCCACAGCGCGTCGAAACGGGCGATGATCGCATCCTTTCAGCGGTATGGCGCAGCGGGAAGCTCTGGGCCACCATGACCGACGGGCACTGCGGGCCGAACTCCCTTGGCGGCGACGGGTTCGCGGTCGGATCCTGTGCCCGGCTATTCGAAGTCGCCGCGCCCGCGCAGCCACCCGCGCCCGCAGCATGGACGGCTCCGTCGAAGCTGCAGAACTTCTCGTTCGGGGATGAGGGTGGCTCCTTCTATGCGTACTACCCGGCCATCACCGTCGACGCGGTCGGCGACATGGTGGCGGTGTACTCGGGATCGAATCCACTGACCTATCCGGGTGTTTTCGTGATTGGAGCCAACGCGAGCCGGACCACCTTCTACTCCGAGCTGTCATTCGTCCGAAACGCGCAAGGATCCGCGCCCTATCAGTCGGACCTCTGTGGTGGGCGCGACCGCTTTGGCGACTACTCCGCGGCGGCAGCCGACCCCGTCGATCCTGGCGACCTCTGGGTCGCGGCTGAGTACGTGCCCACGACCAACCCGTGCGTCTGGGGAACCGCAGTGGCCAGGCTCACCTTCAGCACCCCCACGGTCACAGTGCAGAGTGCGACGAGCGGACCGCCCGTGGGTGGGACGACGGTGGTGCTCACCGGTACCGATTTCTACGACGATCCCAGTCTCAAAGTGACCTTTGGCGGCGTCCCGGCCACCCGTGTAACGGTGCAATCGCCCAACCAATTGACGGCCGTGGCTCCACCACACCTCCAGCAGCCGATTCCTGCGACAGTGCCGATCACGGTGGCGACGGTCAACGGAAGCGCGACCGCTCCAGTGCCGTTCACCTACGCCGACCGCGTCGGCTCGGCTCCCGCCGTTACGTGGCGACCGGGTACCCAGCGAGACGGGCCGCCTCCACCGGTCGCACCGTCAGCGCATCCGGCGAGGCCGACCGGATCGGCGGGTGTCCTTGGCCAAATAATGGCGGCGCTGCGCTACTGGCTGGGTTCGCCCGTCACGGGATCCTCCCGTAGCGATGCTAGGTTCGGCCTTCGCGTAGTGCGCTGACCGACTTCGCGATCCGGCGATCACGGGTTTCCTGGGTCTTGGCGGCCTCGATCGAGATGACGATCCTCTGCTTGTTGCTGAAGGAGAGCCCCTCAAAGAAACGCTTCGCCGCAGGCTCGCGCGTGAGAGCGCGTGCGAAGTCAGGCGGTACTGTCACTAGTCGGGGCGCCGTGTCCAGTTCGACATCGACGTCTACCTTGTCGCGTGCGGCCACGCCCGCGGCGGCGCGGACTTCCGCGCTGATCGGGAGCATGAACCGCCCGCCCATCGTGGCGACTGTGCTGCGGTAGGAGTAGCCCTTGATCGTGACGCGGACCGCGGGTTTCTTGCTCGACCCGAGCTTGGCGACGACCGCGGCCGGCACCTCGATGCCGGTCGCGGTCTTACCTGCCAATTCGATGATGGCGCGAAATTTCATCGGTTCGCTTTGGTCGTGCTTGCCACCGGCGCGGAGACCGGGAGCGGCTGCGAGAAACGGATGTGGTTGCCGAAGGGGTCACGCAGGCCACAGTCGATCCCGTACGGTCGCTCGGTCGGCTCCTCGGTGAACTCGACGCCCTTCGCCCGGAGCTCCTTGTAGGTCTTCCAGCAATCGTCGGTCGTGAAGAACAGGTGTCCGCCGGTGCCGCCTTTCGTCACCAGTTCGCGGGCCTGCTCCGCCGTCTTTTCGTCGAGCCCCGGCGCGCCCGGTCTCTCCAGCAGGACCTGGCGGGTGTCGCCCGGCACATTCACCGTCAGCCAACGCATGAAGCCCAGGTCCTGGTCGGTGTTCACCTCGAGCCCGAGCTTGCCGACGTAGAAATCGAGCGCCTTGTCTTGATCGAGGACATAGAGCGATGAGATAAGCAACGCGTTGAACATTTGATCGACCTCCGTGTGTCGGGATTGGTGTCGTATCTCAGGCTAGACGACGTCTCTCGCCTTGGCTTCTCCAAAAGTGCTCGGTCGTGTCCAGGCCATCGCGAAGCAGGTCGGGACGGCGACGATCGGCCCCCGCTGTCGGTAGGCGCTGGGCGCCTGGCCGACGATCTCCTGGAACGTTCGGCTGAACGTGCCCAAGCTGTTGAAGCCAACGTCGAGGCAGATATCGGTCACTGCGCGGTCGGTCGCGCG
>VBFR01000298.1 GCA_005889345.1 Chloroflexota bacterium | reverse complement strand
CCGCCATCGCCTTTGTTGCCGCCTTGCCAGCGGGCGTCCTGCTGGCCATCGCCATCATCGTCGGCGCCGTTGTCATCCTGTTCGCGCTTTACAAGATCTACAAGGCGGTCACCGAGGGCAAGCTCCACGACTACGAACGCGGCGAACTGTGGGGCTCGGCAGTCTTCGACATCATCACCGTCGTCTTCGCCGCCAAGATCGTGAAATCGATCGCCCAATGGATCGAGGCGGCTCGGGGCGCCGAGGACATCGCCGAGCTGGCCGAGCTGCGCGCCATGGTCCAGGACGAGCAGCTGCTGCAACGCCTGCTCAAGCTCACGGGGAACGACGGCGCGGAGCTGAAGGCCCTGCTCCAGCTGCTGAACAAGGACGGCGTCATGGCCGAGAAGCTCCTGATTCTCACCGGAAATGACGTCGCCAAGGTGAAGGGATTGCTGGGCGTGTGCGCGAACGACGGCGCCCTGGTGGAGAAGCTCCTGGTCGCCACGGGCGATGCGGAAAAGGCGGCCAAGATATTGACGCTGTGCGGCAAGAACCCCGCGGTCGCGAGGGAGATCATGCAGCTCGCCGAAGACAACCCGCAGAAGATCCTGGAGCTCTTCGAGAAAAACGGCGGCGATGCCGGCAAGGTCCTCGACGAGCTGCGCGAGGCGAAGGCCGTCGCCGACATGGTCAACGACCTCGAGAAGATTGGTGTCCCGCGCGACTATCTCGACAAGCTCAAACCCGGTGAGCTCAAGGACTTGAAAGCGGCGCTCGAGAAATGGAATCTCGACGCGAAGGGAACGAACCAGGGATATACGCACACCATCGACTACGCGAAGGGCGCCGGCGGCGCAGACAAGGTGCGTCGCATGGAATCTCTGGCCGATTACACTGGCAAGGGTCCGTTCGATCCCAAAGATCCAAACGTCATCCGTGATGTCACCCGCACGCTCGACGAAATGACGGCGGCGGCGAAGGCCAACCCGCAACAGGCCGTCGACCTTGGCGGCGGCAAGTTCAAATACTTCTACCGCGAAGGCGGCGCCGCTCCGCCGTTCAGCAAGAGTGCCAAGGGCATCATGATCATCATGTTCGGCGGCAAGTACGCGTCGTTCATGCCGACCACCTTTGGCGGGTTCCTCAAGCTGTTATAACTCGATGGTCAAAACGGTCACCTTGAAAGCGCTCACCCCATCGCCCCAGCTCAACGAATACGAGGGCGAGGTCGTGGTCGAGGTGGATGGCCGCGAATTGACCTGCTACGCGGTGCTGAGCTCGGCGGCTGAATGGCACCAACACCCGGCCGGCGAGCGCGTGCCGGCGGACTTGTGGCTCGAGCGCGATCGCACCTGGGAGAAAGTCGAGCCCAACGCCGAACCGTATTTGCGCCAGATCGGCGGCGTCCACTATGAGATGGTCGGAACCGTGCTTGAGATCGGTCCGGAAATGCTGCTGGTCCACGCCGGTTTTCCGCTCTCTGTCCACCTGGTGACAAGGAGCGTTGCCCCAGACCTGGCGATAGGCGACAAGGTCCACGTCGACGGATCGATGATGATCGAACTCAATCCACTGTCCGATGACGACGGAAGGGCGCAGTAATGCCGCGCCTTCTTTCGGAGCAGCCGAAGGCACGCAAACCCGGCAGTCCTCGCCAGGCCCGGGCTCACGGCCAGCCCCACACGCTTCAGGATCTGCAGCGGCTGGCCGGGAACGCGGCCGTCACCGCACTCATCGAAGAAGGCCTCAAGGTTCAACGCCAGGGAGCGATCGCGCCACCGGTTGCGGCACCTGCGGTAGCGGCGGTGGCACCGCCGACGCTCAAGCAGGGCGATAAAGGACCCGAGGTAGAAGACCTGCAGAAGAAGATGAACGACCTCGGCGCCGCGCTCACCGAGGATGGGAACTTCGGCTGGCGCACGAAAGCGGCGGTGACGAGCCTGCAGACCGACGTCGGGATCAAGGTCACTGGCACGGTCGACGCCGACACCTGGACCGCGATCACGACCGCGAAACCGGGATCGATCAAGGCGGTTGGCCTGGGCCGGCAGAAGCGCTGGAAGAGCTGGATCCCCTGGTCCGGGTTGCGCAAGCGC
>VBFR01000297.1 GCA_005889345.1 Chloroflexota bacterium | reverse complement strand
AATAATTGACCTGCCCGCGATTGCCCAGCGCCGAATTCGATGACAAGAACACCATCTTGCCCCGGCGCGCCAGGACCATCGGGCGCTGTGCCGCCTGCGCGCAGAGGTACGTGCCCTTCAGATGGGTGTCAACGACGAGGTCCCAGTCGCTGTCGGTCATCTTGTGAATCAAGTTGTCGCGGAGGATGCCGGCGCAAGTGACGAGGATGTCGAGGCTTCCGTACTCCTGAACGGCGCGCTCCACCAGGGCCTCCACCGAAGGTCGATCCGTCACGTCACAGGCGACTGCCAGCGCCAGCCGGCCCTGACGCCGGACCTCGGCAGCGACCGTTTCTGCGGGTTCGAGATCGAGGTCGGAGATGACGACCTTGGCGTCCTCGGCGGCGAAGCGCGTGGCCGTCGCAGCTCCGATCCCTCGTCCTCCGCCCGTGACCAACGCGGTCCGACCCTCGAATCGTCCTGTCATGTGACGTGAACCTCGGCCTCGCCGACGGTGACCCGTTCGGCTCGCTGATTCTCCGTCCACACCTCGAGCTCGAGTCGCATCCCGCCATCGGCCGTCGTTCGCTCTTTCACACGTCCGCGGCACGTCAGGATGTCACCAGGCCGGACCATTTCGACGAAGCGTACCGAGACCCGTCGTACCGATTCCGGCCCGGCCAGCCAGCAGAGATACTCGCCCAGGAACGCCATGCTCAGCATGCCGTGAGCGATGACACCCTCCAACCCGACCGCGCGCGCAGTCTCGTCGTCGGTATGAATCAGGTTGTAGTCGCCCGAAGCGCCCGCATACTTGACGAGCTGCAGCTTCGTGATCGGCGGCTTGTCAAGATCGGGAAGGGCGCTTCCTTTGACGAGGTCCCGGTCCGGTCGCGCCGCGAGCACTGGGCCGGTCATCGGAGGATGGCGGTGGTCGTCCCGGTGAAGACCGGACTTCCCGACTCATCCGTGCCTTCCATCGCCAGGATCAGAAAGATCATCTCGCCAAGGCGGCCCTTGCGCCGGTAGACGTCGGCCACTCGGACTCGGCAGCGCACGCGATCGCCCGCCCGGAGCGCCCGTTCATATCGGTACTCCTGGGCGCCGTGCAGCACGCGAGCCAGGTCGAAGGTAAGTCCTGGGATCGTCATCCGAAATGTGGTCGGGAAGGTGGGCGGCGCGACGTCGCCTCGAAGGCATTCCGGGGTCTGGTCCTGTACCGCATCGGCGAATTTTCGGATCGCGCCTCGCTCCACCTCGAAGAGAACCACCTCGGACTCGCGCCCGATGAGGTCGCTAGTCAGGGTTGGAGGGTGATCCATGATCGGTCCAGGGCCTTGACGTCACGACCGCCAGTAAGGGCGAGCGTCAGATCGATCTCCGCTGTCAGGTTGCGCATGACGCGCTCCACGCCGGCCTGTCCCGCGACCGCGAGCCCGTAGACGTAGGGCCGGCCCAACAGGACGGCGTTCGCGCCGAGAGCGAGCGCCTTGATGACGTCGGCACCGCGCCGGATGCCGCTGTCCATCAGGACCACCGCCTTGGCGCCGAGGGCGTCGCGCACCTCCACCAGCGCATCGAGCGCAGCGACGGCCCCGTCCACCTGCCGGCCGCCATGGTTGGAAACGATCACGCCTTGAAAGCCCGCGTCGAGGACTCGTCGGGCGTCCTCGGCACGCAAGACGCCCTTGGCCAGCAGCGGCAGGCGGGTTCGCTCTCGGAGCCACGCGAGGTCGTCCCAGCGCAGGCCGAGATTGGAGAACATCCCCACCATGGTCGCTCCGGCGCCCCGCGCGTCCTCCTCCGGGGAGACCGACAACCGCGAGCGGAAGACCGGGTCGCTGGTGAACTGGCCGATCCCTTCGCCTAGGATGAACGGGAGGTACCGGTTTTCGAGATCGCGAACGCGCCAGCCCAAGTGCAGCGTGTCCAGCGTCAGGATAATGGCCGTATAGCCGGCCGCCTCGGCCCGCCGTACCAGGCTTGCCACGACGTCGCGGTCGTTGACCCAATAGAGCTGATACCAGCGCGGCGCCGCGCCCATCGTCTCGGCGATTGCCTCCATCGGAGTCGAGGCGGCGGTGCTCACGACCCACGGAACACCGGCGGCCGCGGCGGCCCTGGCGACCGCGAGGTCGCCGTCGGGACGGGCGGCGGAGAGCACACCGACTGGCGCCAGAAAGAACGGCGCCGGCGACGACGTGCCCAGCACGCTAACGCGGAGATCCCGCTGCTGGTTACCGGCGAGCATCGCGGGACGCAACCGCCAGCGGGCGAACGCCTCCCGGTTGGCGTGCATCGTCGACTCGCCGCCGGCACCGCCGGCGATGTAGTCGAAGGGCCCGGGGTCGAGGACCGCCTTCGCG
>VBFR01000190.1 GCA_005889345.1 Chloroflexota bacterium | reverse complement strand
GAGTATCCAGGACGCCCACGCGGGCCGGTTCCAGCTCGATGATGCCCTCACGCGCCGAGTGATCGTGCGGTTGGGTTCAGCCCTAAAGCGATCTCGCCGGCCGCTGGCCGATCCGCTCACCGAACGGGAGACCCAGATCGTCCGGATGGTCGTAGAGGGCATGAGCAACAAAGCGATCGCCAGCCGGCTGAGCCTCGGGGAGGGGACGATCAAGTCCCACCTGCGCAACATCTACCGCAAACTGCAGGTGCGAACACGCGCCGAAGCGGCCGCCCACGCGGTCCAACTCGACATTTAGCAAACATCCGTTCGCTATCAAAAGGGCAGTCGGTCGCCCTGGGGATAGATTTACGGCACCACCAGAGGGGACTACCGTGGTGAAACCAAGAGAGTCCTCTGCGCGGCTTTCCGGGAATTTCACAACGTGGGGGTGGTCGCGATGAAGAAGATGATTGTCGTGGTCGTGGGCCTGCTTTGTGCCATATTGGCCGGCGGCGCAGGCTGGGGCTGGTAGCTCGTTGATATAAAGAAGCCCGGGCAATAGCCCGGGCTTTTTTTTGCGGCCAGAAAGCGTCGGTACACGAGTTATCCCTTAGGGTACTGTGGGCTCTTGGATGCGCCGTAGTTGGCTCGCCCCTCGTTACATCTGGCTCGTTGCAGTCAGTGGTCTGGCACTCTGGATCTGGACCCTGGTGGATGCCGCACCGTGGCGGAGCGGCGCAAACTTCCTTACCGATAGCACCTATCAGGAGCTACTGGTTCTGGTTGTGCTTACGTTTCTCTCCGGGCTTTCCCCTATTGAGACTCGCGGCGGAGGAACGCTGTCGGTGACCCTGGCCCCGCTCTTCGGCGCCGTAGCCTTGCCGCTGCCCCCTTGGGCAGTGATGACCGCGGCGGCGCTCGGTACCATCGACCTCCGGGTTCCCGGAAAACAGATTCCGTGGAACCGATTTGCCTTCAACCGCGGGATGTGGATTCTCTCGTATGGCATCCCAAGTCTCCTGGTTTCGGATGCCCTGAGACATAGCCCAACCACAACGCCATTCCTCTTGTTCCTGGCAGCCCTAGTCAGCATTGCTCTGAACACGACATTGATGGCCACTTCAATCAGCCTGCTTAGGGGTTCGGGATTGATCGCCACCATTCAGGGTGCGCTCGCGGGCAATGCGCTTACCTACTTGGCACTTCCATTAACGGGCGTGCTTGTCGCCCATCTGGTGACGGGGCCTCGCTTTACCGACCGCCTGGTGGTTTTCTTGCTATACGCACCGCTTCTGATTTATCGGGCGAGCATGCAGAAACAGCGTCAGCTCGATACGTGGTTGCGTGACTCGTACATCATGCAGAGCCGCGTCGTTGACAAGCGTGATGGCCAGACATTTGGTCACTCCCAGCGCGTCGGTGAGCTAAGCGAGGCGGTGGCGCGGCTGCTGGGTATGAACGAGGAGGCTTCCAACACGATTAGGGTCGGCGGCATTCTGCACGATCTCGGGAAAATTGCAATTCCCGATTCGATCCTGCTGAAACCTGGAAAGCTAACCCCGGAAGAATACGAAATCATCAAGACCCATCCGGTTGAGGGCGCCCAAATCCTCGCCGAGCATCCAGAGCAAAGAGAGGTCTCTCAAATCCTGCATCATCACCATGAGAGGTGGGATGGGGCAGGTTATCCCGACGCTATCAAGGGTGAAGAGATACCGATCGGCTCTCGAATCGTCAACGCGTGCGACGCCTTCGATACCATCACCCAGGCCCGGGTCTTTCGACCAACGGTCAAGACGCCAGAGGAAGCGATTCGTGAGTTGCACGGCCTTGCCGGGACCTGGTACGACCCGAAAGTAATCGCCGCTCTCGAAAAGATTGTCGCCGAGCGTTGGGGTGTCCACCTTGAGGGGCCGCTAGCTCCAGCCGCACGATCAATTAGCTTCCGAGAAGTCCTCGCAATAAGACCCTTCCGACTCCTCTGGATCGGCCAGGCCATTTCCTACTTCGGCGACATGATGAATACAACCGGGCTGGCCATCATGCTGTTCCTGGTTACTCACTCGCCGTCCGTCGTGGCCCTCGGCCTTATCGCGAAAGCCGCGCCAACCGTCTTATTTGGGTTGATCGCGGGGGCGCTTGTTGATCGCTTCAATCGGCAGAGGGTCATGATTCTGAGCGATATCGCACGTGCCGTCATGACAGTGACGATCCCCTTCTTGGCTCTTACATGGCTGCCGGGGGTCTTTATCGTCGTCTTCCTGGTCGCGACAGCCAGCACACTATTCAACCCCGCAAAGCAGGCGATTCTGCCAAACCTGGTGCCGGCCGAGTTCCTCGTGAAGGCCAACAGCCTCATATCGTCGTCCGAGAAGACGATGGAGCTGTTGGGCTTTTCATTGGCCGGACTGATCGCAGCATTAGCATCGTGGCAGCCACTCTTTATCGTCGACGCAGCCACTTTCATCGTATCCGCCATCACCCTGCTCGGAGTTGCGGACCGGACTCGAATCCAGGCCCGTACCGTTCGGTTGCTGGACGACATCAGGGAAGGGAGCCGTTTCGTCTTGAACAACCGGACGTTGCGGTCGACGATGGGACTGACGTTTGTCGCGGTAATCTTCGGCAGCTTGACAGTCCCAATCCTTGTGGTGATGGCGTTTGGACCTCTGGGCGGTGGCGCCTTCGGATACGGCGTCCTCGAGGCCGCCATTGGCGCCGGCGCCATCGTTGGTGCTCTCGCCGCACCGGGGGTGATGAACCGTTGGCCGGCAGGCGCTCTGATCCTTGCGGGTGTTGGCGGAACCGGCCTCGCCGCCGCTCTTACCGGATTTTCCCGGAGTGTTCCGACGGCCGCCGTCTTCCTGTTTCTCAGCGGAGTGGCCAATACGATCTACTACGTCTCACTGATTTCCGTAACTCAGGCCGAGGCGCCTGATCGGCTTCGAGGCCGGGTAATGTCGACGCGTTTCCTCCTGGTACAGCTGGGTCTGCTGGCTGGGATGGGGCTCTCGGGGCCCTTGACCGATCGATTGGGAGCGCCGATCGTGTTCGTCACGGCAGGCTTCCTCCTTGTGTGCGCAGCCGCCGTTGGCTTCGCCTTCCCGGATCTGAGAAACGCGACGATGCGCAAGGTCCCCGTCTCCGAACCGCTGAAAGCAGCCGCTTCGGCTAGCTAGTGTTCCTTTTCTTCGCGGTCATCGCCGCCGCGTTGGCGATTGCCGTCATCATTGGCGGCGATGTTCGCCGGCTGAGCCAGCTGCGGATCCGGCATCTCGAAGTGCTGCTGGCGGCGTTTGCCACCAAGGTCGCGGTAGCACTGCTCGGCACAGCGCACTCATCGATCGCCGTCACCGCCGCCCGGCCCCTCAACGTCATCGGGGCCGTCCTGCTGCTGGTCGTCGTCTGGTTCAACCGGCGAATCCCCGGCGCCCTTCTATTCGCTGCAGGGTTGACGTTAAACCTGATTGTCATCCTGGCCTTCGGCGGTCGCATGCCGGTGCTGTTGCCCCGCGATGCGGACCCGAACTCTCCGATCCTGGCCCTGCTGCGGGGTGGGCTGGACCCGCTACACGTCCCCCTCCAGCATCCCCAGGGTCTCTGGTTCATCGGCGATATCTTCAATATTCCCAGCATCGGTGGCCACTCGTCGCTGGTCAGCATCGGCGACCTCCTGATGGCAGCCGGGGTCGCCTGGCTCATCATTCGCTGCAGCCAGCGCGGTCGTGATCTCCAGCCGGCGTATGGCTCGAGCCCCTCTCGGTAACGAGACGGCGACGTTAGGCGCATGCGAGGCTCGGATTCCTCGTTTCAACAGGTGGGTAATGCCGCGATGATCCAGCGTCGCCGGGTGGATGAGCTGTGGCGGAGCCGGGACTTCCGCGCCCTGATCTTCCTTGGCGTCCTGGCCGCCCTGGCCCTGATCCTGGCGTTCGCCATCCGCGGCATCCTGGGGCCGTTCATCCTCGCCGGGGTCCTGGCCATGATGTTGAACCCGGTCGTTAACGCAGCCGAGCGGCGCCGCGTGCCCAGGCTGGCCGCCGTTCTCGCGCTCTACAGCATCATCGCCGCGGTGCTGGCGGCCGCGGTCTTCTTCCTCGCGCCCATCGTGACGCAGGAGTTCACCTCGCTCGTCGCGCAAGGCCCGGCCATCGCGAGCTATTTCCAGGACCTCGCCGACAAGGACCACGTCGTTTCCATCCTCGGCATTCCGATCGATCTCCGGCAGGCCTACATGGACGCGGTTCGCAACCTGCCGGCGTTGCTCGCCGGTCACTTATCGTCGGTCGTCGAGAACGTATTCATGCTGGTCAACTGGATCTTCCAAACGATCCTGGTGCTCCTGGTGGCGTTCTTCCTCATGAAGGACGCGCACTCCATCCGGCGGTTCTTCCGCGGCCTGGTGCCGCAGGGTTACCGCACCGACGCGCATGAGGTCGCCGCCGATGTCTACCGCATGCTGGGTGCCTACATGCGCGGCGAGTTGGTGATCTGCGCGCTCATCGGATTGGTCACCGGCATTGCGCTGTGGATCGTCGGTGTTCCCTACTCACTGGCGCTGGGGATCGTCGCCGGCGTGACCGCCTTCATTCCGTTCATCGGTCCGTTCCTGGGAGCCCTGCCTGCGGTCGCCGTCGCCGCTTTCGTGTCGCAGTCATCGGGCAAGGTTGTCCTGGTGCTGGTCCTCTACTTCGTCATCTCCAACGTCGTCTACAACTTCATCTCACCGAAAGTCTTCGGCGATGCTGTCCACCTGAGCCCGATGCTGATCATCATCGCGTTTGTGGTGGGGGGCTATCTGGGAGGGATCCTCGGACTGTTCGTCGCGGTTCCGGTCGCGGCCACACTGCGCATTCTCTTCATCTACGCCCACGAACGCGTCTACGCCTGAGCGTCCCCCACCCTGCCCTCCCCCAGAGGTGGAGGGAAAATTAGTGCCGTGAAGCTTGCCCTGCTGTCCGATATTCACAGCAATCTCGAGGCGCTGGTCGCGGTTCTCGACGCTCTTCCCGAGGTCGACCGCATCATCGTGCTGGGCGACATCGTCGGCTATGGGCCCGATCCGAATGGGGTGATCACTCGGCTCCGCTCCGCGCGGGCGCGGGCCGTGATGGGCAACCACGACGCGGCGATGCTCGCTCCGTCCCTGCTCGACTGGTTCAATCCGCACGCGGCCGCTGCTGCCCGCTGGACCCGGACTGTCCTTACGCCCGAGAGCCGGAGCTACCTCGCGAGCTTGCCCAAGTTCGGGCGGCTGGGTCCGCACCGCTACGTGCACGGCAGCCCGCGCAAACCCTACCTCTGGGAGTACATCCTTGACGATCTCCAAGCACTCGAGATCCTGGTGCGGCTCGGCCCGCGCCTCTGTTTCTTCGGCCACACGCACCTGCCCCGGATCTTCACGGCAGAGGGTGAGGACATTCCCAAGCCGGGTGAATGGATCACGCTCCCGGCCGCCGCGCTCATCAATCCCGGAAGCGTCGGCCAGCCTCGCGACGGCAACCCGGAGGCGGCCTTCGCCACCGTGGACCTGAGCCGGCCCGCGGTGTGTTTCGGGCGTGTCCCCTACGACATCGTGACCACCCAGGCCAAGATCCTGGCGGCGGGGTTGCCTGAGGTCGAGGCTGCGCGGTTGGCGCTCGGCCGGTAGGACCTAAAATGGGGCTTCAATTCATGAAGCTCGTCATCGTTGGTTGCGGCCGGGTAGGCGCCATGGCCGCCATCGCCCTCTCCAAAGCCGGACACCAGGTTACCGTCATCGACAGCAACCGCCGGGCGTTCGACCGGCTCGGTGATAACTTCGCGGGCGAGATGGTGCTCGGCAACGGGATCGACGAGGACGTGCTTCGCCAGGCAGGGATCGAATCGGCGGACGGCTTCGCCTCCCTGACCAACGGCGACAACCGGAACATCATGGCGGCCCAGATCGCCCGCGAGATCTTCAAAGTGCCGCGCGTCATCACCCGCATCTACGACCCGATGCGCGAGGATGTCTACCGCGAGCTCGGCTTGAATACGCTTTGCCCGACACTTACCGGGGCAAGGCAGATCCATGCGATGCTGAAGGGGTGAGCTCCGTATGTATGTGATCGTGGTCGGCGGCGGCAAGGTCGGGTACTACCTGAGCAAGCACCTGCTCGAGCGTGGCTACGAAGTCACGCTGATCGAGAAGGATCCCCGCCGGGCCGAGGTGCTGAACTCGACGCTTGGCGAGATCGTCATGGTCGGTGACGGCGACGAGATGGCCTTTCTGGCCACGACGGGGATGGAACGCGCGGACGTGGTCGTAGCGGTGACCGGGGACGACGAGGACAACCTCGTGACCTGCCAGCTGGCAAAGCGGAAGTTCAACGTTCCCAAAACCGTCGCCCGGGTGAATAACCCGGCCAACGTCCGCATCTTCAAGACGCTGGGGGTCGACGTCGCCCTGAGCGCCACCGAGGTCCTCCTCGATCTGATCGAGTCGGAGTTGGCTAGCAAGGAAACGGCCAGCCGCTCGGCTACGCAGGGCTAAGGCCCTACCCCTGCCCTCCCCAGAGGCGGGAGGGAATTTGGCCCCGAAAAGAAAAGAGCCGGCTCATCACCGGCTGTTCAGTTCGACTTAACGCTGCGTTACGCTTTGCCGATCTTGTAGATCTTTGTGCCGCAGGTCGGGCAGGATCCCGTGGTGGCGGGCTTCCCGTTCTTCATCGTGATGTGGACGGGGTCCTTGATGTCGACCTTCTTCTTGCACTTCAGGCAATAACCGGTAACCGCCATAACACTCTCCTTTGCTGGCTACGGAACGCCCCGTGGCGCCCCCAAAATCGGCCTGATGATAGCACAACCCCCGAATTCGACTCGTATTCGAAAAAAACGCGAAAAACCGGCCCCGGTCAGGTCTACGCCGCGTAGCGCGAGAAGATCACGCTCGCGTTGTGGCCGCCAAGGCCGAAGGAGTTCGACAGCGCGATGCCGACGTTCGCGCGCCGCGCCTGCATCGGGACATAGTCGAGGTCACACTCGGGATCCGGCGTTTGCAGGTTGATCGTCGGCGCGATCACCTGGTCGCGGATAGTCAGTGCCAGCACGACGGCCTCAACCGCGCCCGAGGCCCCCATCATGTGACCCGTCATCGACTTCGTGCTGCTCACCGCCAGCCGGTCGGCGTGCTTGCCGAACACCCGATGGATGGCGTCCGTCTCGAATTTGTCGTTCAAGGGTGTCCCGGTCCCATGCGCGTTGATGTAGTCGACCCGCTCGGGCTCGATCTCGGCCCTGCGAAGGGCGCGCTGCATGGTGAGCACGGCGCCTTCACCCTCCGCGGGCGCGGCCATATCGAAGGCATCGTTGCTGGAGCCATAGCCGATCACTTCCGCGTAGATGCGCGCCCCACGGTGGCGGGCATGCTCCAACTCCTCGAGTAGCAGGGCTCCGGCGCCCTCCGAGATGACGAAGCCATTCCGCTCCTTGTCGAATGGCCGTGACGCCTGCGCCGGATCGTCGTGCTGGGCGAGCGCCCGCATGGCGCAGAACCCCGCGTATACGACCGGAACAAGGACCGCCTCGGAACCGCCGGTGACGATCGCGTCGGCATCGCCGCGACGGATCGTCTCGAACGCCTCCCCGACGGCGCCGCTCCCGGTGGCGCAGGCGGAGACCACCGCCATATTCGGACCGCGCAGGCCAAGGGCGATCGCGATGTGGCCCGAGGCGGTATCGGTCAGCATGTTCTGGATGAAGGTCGGGCTGACCCGCTTGAGGCCACGCTCCTGGAGGATGCGTTGCTGTTCGAGGAAGACCCCAAGTCCGCCCGCCGCGCTCCCGAAGATCACGCCGAACTCGTCGCGCAGGCCATTCTTCTCCAGCCCGGCATCGGCGAAGGCCTCCTGGGCGGCGACCAGCCCGAGCTGGCAATAGCGGTCCATCCGCCGGAGCTCCTTGGGCTCGATCCGGCCGGTCGCGTCGAAGCCCTTCACCTCACCGGCGATCTGAACGGGAAACTCGCTGGCGTCGAAGAGCGTCACCTTGCCCACTCCGGATTGGCCTTCCAGCATGGCGGCCCAGGTGCTGGCCGCATCGAGACCAACCGGCGTCACCGCCCCCACGCCGGTCACGACGACGCGTTTCATGCTGATGGCGAAGGGGTGAGGACCCGGGCGACCTCGCGGTCGTTGAGGGTGACGACATGGGCGTCCTGGCTGATTCGCCGGATCAGTCCGGACAGGACCTGACCGGGCCCGATTTCGAGAAATTCCGCACTGCCCCGAGCGACCATCTCGACGACGGAAGCCGTCCACTGGACCGGCTTCAGGATGTGGTCGGCCAGCTCCTTTCGGATGTCATCGGCACTCGTCAGGATCGTGCCGGTGATGTTGGCGACGACCGGAATCCGCGGCTGACGCAGCGGGAGCCGGGCGACGATTTCGCCAAATTGCGCCGCGGCCCTCGCCATGAGTGGTGAATGCGAGGCGATGCTGATCGGCAGCCGAACGACCCGGCTGGCGCCGCGAGCACGGGCGAGCTCGGTGGCGCGATCCAGCGCCGGGCCTTCGCCAGAGAGCACGATCTGTCCAGGGGAGTTGGCATTGGCCACGGTAATGATGCCGAGGGCGCTGGCCTCGGCGACGACCTCTTCGAGCACGTCTTTATCGAGGCCCAGCACGGCAAGCATTCCTCCGGGCCGCAGGCTGCCATTCTCTTTCATCAGCCGACCGCGTTCGCGGACCAGCACCAGGGCGTTCTCGAAGTCGATGACGTCGGCCGCGACCAGCGCGGTGAACTCGCCGAGGCTATGTCCGGCGACGTATTGCGGCGCGATCACCTGGCCCATGGCCTGCCAGCGCTCGCGCAGCACATTCAGACAGGCGACGCTCACGGTGAGGATGGCCGGCTGGGCATTGATCGTGTCGTTGAGATCCTGTTCGGGTCCCTCGAAGCACAGGCGGGTCAGCGCGAAGCCGAGGATCTCGTCCGCCCGCCGGAAAACCTGGCGCGCGGTCTCGGAGACCTCAAAGAGCGCCTTGCCCATCCCGACGTATTGCGAACCCTGGCCCGGGAAGACGAACGCAACGGGGCCAGCCCCATAGGGGACGGACATCGGGAGGTTTGGCGTCAGGCGACGGACACCTTCCCTTTGACGTAATTCCAGGCCTCGCCTACGGTGCGAAGCTTCTGGGCGTCTTCATCCGAGATTTCCATCCCGTACTCCTCCTCGAAGGCCATGATCAGCTCGACCAGGTCCAGCGAGTCGGCCTGCAGGTCATCGGTGAAGGAGGCTTCCGGGGTCACCTTCTCGACGTCGACGCCTAGCTGCTCCGCGATGATGCCGCGGAACTTGTCGAAATTCGCTTCGGCCATCCTTCCCTCCTACTCGTTCTCGAAGTTGCCGGGCACGGTCTTAAGCCCAAATTTGGTCTATACAATAGCGAACCGCGAGCGGGAGCGCGAATACCCGGGCTGGCCCGCCGGAGATGTATCCCCTTAGGTGGCTCTTGGTTACGGTCCGATTCAGCCCAATCGTAACGATGCGCAAAAGCCGGACTTAAAATGAGGCGTGACCTCGGCCTCGATGCCTTCGCTTGCCCAGGCACGCCGCGGATTGGCCCTCGGGGCGATCGCCGGCCTGGGGGTGTACCGCCCATCCGCCGATGCTCCGCTGGCGCGGCGTGTCACGGGCGCCGACTTGACGGGCGTGTCCTACCGGGTCCACCCCGACCAGGGCGTGTCCACGCCGGCCGTGGCGGCCGTCGCGGCACGCGCCGCCTTGGGCGCGGCGGACGTGGCCACGTCCGACATCGAGATGATTATCGTCGGCACCACGACGCCAGACGTCCTCTGGCCGACGACCGCCTGCCTGGTGCAGACCGAGCTGACGTTGCCGATGGTGGCGAGCTTCGACCTCTACGCGGCCGAGACCAGCCTGCTGTCCGCACTCAACGTCGGAATCCGCTACGTCGCGGCCGGCGCGCGGGCCGTGTTGCTGATCGGCGCCGAGTCGGATAACCAACTGGTCGATCTGCCGGGCCAGGGAGGGCGGGTTCGCAGCCGCGGTGCGGCAGCCGCAGTGCTAACCCAGGCGGGTGACGAGGGTGGGGTGCTGTCGACGACGGCGGGCGGGGCGGGCCAACCCGACGGCAACGGCGATGCCCAGGACCGAACGCTGGTGCGAGGGTTGACCGAGGCGGCCGCAGAATGTCTACAGAGAGCGAACCTGGCGATCTCGGAGATCGACCTGGTGATCGGCGAGCAGTCGGCGCCGGAGATCACACAGGCGTGGGCCCGGTTGGCCGGTGTCGCGTCGAGCCGGATCCTGCTGGATGAAACGCGCTATGGATCGTTGCTGGCCGCTGCGCCATTGACTGCGCTGTATGACGCCGTCAAGACGGGGCGCCTGAAAAACGGGATGACCGCGCTCTTGCTCTCCTGCGGCACCGGCCCGAGCTGGGCGGCCGCCTGTCTTCGCTGGGGCGGTGGAGGGATCGCAGAAGCGAGCCCCGGTGTGGAAAGGCGAGCGTGAACAGCGAGCCCCGGTGTGGAAAGGCGAGCGTGAACAGCGAGCCCCGGTGTGGAAAGGCGAGCGTGAAATGGTAAACGGCTCGCGGGTCGTCGTTACCGGCACCGGCGCCATCACTTCGCTGGGACATACCACACGCGAAACGTGGGAGTCGGTCAAGGCCGGTCGCTCGGGTGTGCGTCGGGTGCAGGCGTTCGATCCGTCTGGGATGCCGAGTCAGGTGGCGAGCGAGGTCGTGGACTTCAAGCCCGAGACCAGGCTCGACCGCAAGGAGGCGCGCCGCATGTCGCGATTCGTCCAGTTCGCGATGGTCGCCACCCGTGAGGCCCTCGAGGGGTCGGGACTGCAGATCACCGAGGCGAACCGCGACCAGGTCGGTGTCATCGTGGGAAGCGCCATCGGTGGGCTGGAGCAGATCGAGGAGGCGCTGACCATCCTCAAGGATCGGGGACCCTCTCGCATCAGTCCGTTTACCGTGCCCATGATGATCGCGGACATGGGCGCTGGGATGATCTCGATCGCGGTCGGGGCGCGAGGCCCGAACTACTGCACGGTTTCGGCGTGCAGCTCGGGTGCGCACGCGATTGGTGAGGCCTTCGAGACCATCCGCCGTGGCGATGCGACGGCCATGATCGCGGGTGGAAGCGAGGCCTGCGTTACGCCGCTGGCGCTGGCGGCATTCTGCGCCTCGCGTGCTGTCTCGACACGCCAGGTCGAGCCGCAGCTGGCGAGCCGTCCCTTCGACCTGGAACGAGACGGCTTCGTCATGGGGGAGGGGGCCGGAATCTTGATCCTCGAGCAGCTCGATTCGGCGCGCAAGCGTGGCGCCCCGATCATCGCCGAGATCATTGGCTACGGAGCGACGGCCGATGCCAGCCACATCACGGCGCCAGACCCGGTTGGCGCCGGCGCGGCCCAGGCCATGAAGCGCACCCTGGCCAAGGCGCGGGTCGCACCACAGGACGTGAGCTACATCAATGCGCACGGGACCGCCACCCAACTGGGTGACGTGGCCGAAACGCTGGCGTTCAAGGACATCTTCGGTGAGGCCGCCTACCGGATCCCGATCAGCTCGACCAAATCGATGATGGGCCATCTGCTGGGTGCCGCAGGGTCGGTGGAAGCGGTCATCTCGGTGAAAGCCATCGAGGAAGGTGTTGCTCCCCCCACCATCAATCTGGAGCACCCCGACCCGCAATGTGACCTCGATTACATCCCGGAGGGCGCGCGCGAGCTGGATATCAAGCTGGCGCTATCCAACTCGTTCGGCTTCGGCGGGCACAACGCGTCATTGCTCTTCAAGCAATTCCGAGGCTAGCCGTTTGATCTTCCTCAGCGATTTCCTCAATGCTGAGGTGGTCGACGTTCGACAGCACCGCGTCGGGCGGGTTCGCGACCTGGTCGTGGTGATGAGCGAGCCCTTCCCCAAGGTCACCGGCGTCATCCTGAAGAACAACCGGAAGGTGCGCTCGCTCGACTGGTCGATGGTCCGCAGCTGGGACAACAAGGAGCTCAGCCTCAAGGTGGACGCCGGCAGCTTGCAGCCGCACAGTCGCGCCGATACCGAGCTCTGGCTGGCACGGCAGATCCTCGACAAGCAGATCGTCGACATGGACGGCCGCCGCGTGGTGCGGGTGAACGACCTGCAGCTCAACCAGGTCGAGGGCTCGACGCTCGTCATCGGTGTCGATATCGGTAGCCGTGGCCTGGCGCGGCGGGTCGGGCTCGAAGGGCTGGGCCGCCGCATCACGGCGGCGCTTGGACTGGACTGGCCGCAAAAGCTCATCTCGTGGGAGGCCGTCGACCCGGTGAAGACCGACGTCAGCTCGGTCAAGCTGCGGATCGCCCACACCAAGCTCGCCAAGCTGCACCCAGCCGACATTGCGGATATCGTCAACGAGCTCAGCCCCGACGACCGGAGTGCCGTCTTCGCCGCCCTCGATGACGAGAAAGCCGCCGATACGCTGGAAGAGATCGACGAGCCGCAGATGCAGGCCTCCATCCTCGAGCGCCTGGATGTCGAGCGCGCGTCAGACATCCTCGAGGCGATGGCTCCCGACGAAGTGGCCGACTTGCTCGCCGATATGCCACGCGAGCGGGCGCAACAGCTGCTGCAGAAGATGGAGGAAGACGAGGCGGGCGATGTCGAGGAGCTCCTCGCCTATCGTGAGGACACCGCCGGTGGCCTGATGACGACCGAGTACGTCGCCGTGCTCCACACGCTGACGGCTGCCGAGGCGATCGAACGGTTGCGCGAGCTCGAACCGGATGCCGAAAGCGTCTACTACGTCTATGTCACGGATGAGGAGGAGCATCTGCTGGGAGTCCTTTCGCTGCGTGACCTGATCGTGGCCAAGCCCGAAACCAAGATCCGTGACTTCATGATCAAGAACGTGATTTCCGTGCGCCTCGACGCGGGGCCGCGCGAGGTTGCCGAGGTCACCTCGAAGTACAACCTGCTGGCGGTCCCGGTGGTGGACGAGCACAACCGGATCCACGGCATCGTCACGGTCGACGACGTTATGGAGCGGGTCATGCCGGCGCGGGCCGGTGGGCGCCGCCGCCGCATCTTCTAACCGTTTTGGGCCCGCCGAGCGCGCTGGCCCGGCCGTTCGGTCTCCTCCGCAGCCGGCGAGCGCGGCTCGTGATGCTGCTGGCGGTGGTCGGCCCAGGCATCATCACCGGCAATGTCGACAACGATGCAACCGGGATCACGGGCTACGCCCTGGCCGGCTCGCAGTTCGGCTACGAGCTCCTCTGGTTGTTGATCATCACCGCCATCTGCCTGGTCGCGATCCAGTCGATGGTCGCCCGCATGGGCACCGTCACCGGCAAGGGGTTGTCGGACCTGATTCGTGAGCGCTTTGGCATCGCGCCGACGCTCTGGGTGATGATCTTCCTCTTCTTCGCCAACGCGGCCACGACCGTCGCGGAATTCGCCGGCGTCGGTGGGGCGGCCCAGCTCTTGTTCGGCGACGTCGCTCGCTACGCCGCGATCCCGGTCGCGGCCGTGCTGGTTTGGTTCCTGGTTCTGCGGGGATCCTTTCGCGTCGTCGAGCGCGTCCTGCTACTCCTCACCCTGGTCTACCTCGGCTACATCGTGTCGGCGTTCCTCGCTCACCCCAAATGGGGCGATGTGATTCACCACACGGTGGTCCCGACCTTCCACTTCACGCCGTCCTTCATCCTCATCTTCATCACGATCGTCGGAACCACGATCACACCATGGATGGCGTTTTTTCAGCAGTCCAATGTCGCCGACAAAGGGCTGCATCCAGATGATCTCAAGTACGAGCGGATTGACACCGTCGCCGGCATCCTGATGCTGAACGTCGTGGCCTTCTTCATCATCGTCGCCACCGGAGCCACGATCTACGCGGCCCATGTCACCGTGAACCCTTCAGACCCCTCCGCGTTCTCGAAGATTGCCCTGGCGCTCAAGCCCCTGGCCGGCCAGTATGCGGAACAGCTCTTTGCGATCGGGCTGTTGAACGCCTCGCTGATGGCCGCGTCGGTGTTGCCCCTCTCCACCACCTACGCGATCACCGAGGCCTTTGGGCTCGAACGTGGCATCGACAAGTCCTTCCGCGAGGCGCCGGCATTCCTCACGATTTACACGGCCACGATCGTGATTGGGGCGGGCATCGCCATGTTCCCGGGCGCTCCCCTGGTCTTGATCACCAACCTCCCAAACATCATCAACGGGATGCTCCTGCCCCTCCTGTTGCCGCTGCTCATCCTGCTGGCCAACGACAAGCGGATCATGGGCCGCTACGCGAATTCGCCGCTCTTCAACGTCTTCAGCGGGGCGGTGATGGTGTTCCTAACAACCGTGACGCTGGCGTTCCTCGCCTCGATCTTCGTTCCCGGATTGTTCGGTGGCCGCTAACTGGCGGTCTGCTTCAGCCCGGAACGCCGCGTCGGCATCCGCACCGAAGAGGACGAAGCGAACCTCGCGGATGCTCGAAGGATTCCTGCTGTGGGCCACCACCTCCTCGAGCATGATCCGGGCGCACTCGTCCATCGGGAAATGCGCGATCCCGGTGCCGACAGCGGGGAACGCGATCGACCGCAGACCGCGCTCGTTCGCGATCTCGAGGCTGCGGCGTGTCGAGCCGCGCAGACTCTCGGCGCTGGTGCGTCCGCCCAATCGCATGCTCGCGGCATGGATGACGTAGCGAGCCTGCAGAGCACCCCCGCCGGTGATGGCGGCATCACCGACCTCGATCGGGCCGATCGTGCGGCACTCAGCCTGGATCTGCGGCCCACCAGCGCGCGCGATCGCGCCCGCGACGCCGCCTCCTAACTCCAGGTCGTTGTTCGCCGCGTTGACGATGGCGTCGACATCTTGCTGCGTCAGGTCGCCCTGCAAGACCTCGACCGTGAGGCTCCCGGTCGGCCAGCTCATGTCATCGAGGGAAGCCAGGCCATCGACGCCATGCGGGTCTCGACGTCCGAACGGGTGATGGGCTGCAGTCCGCGCACGCTGAAGTGCTGGATGGTGAAGGACGCCATCACCATGGCGTAGCCAAGGGCCAGGCGCACCGAGTCGTCGGTCTCCACCTGCTGCTCGGCGAGGCACCCGAGGAATCCGGCGGCAACCGCGTCGCCGGCGCCGGTTGGGTCGATCGGCGGATCGACCGGCAGGGCAGGAAGGTGGATGTCGTCGCCGTGGCGGTAGAGCGTCGCGCCTTTCGGCCCCTCCTTGATGACGAGGCCGCGCAAGGTGAAGCGATGGCGCAATTGTTCCGACGCTTCCTCGATCGTTGCGACCTTCGCGAGCGCCATCGCCTCGGAGGCGTTGAGGAAGAGGTAGTCGAGCCGCTGCAGCACCGGTTCCAGCGCCTCGGGCTGCTCGCGAATGTAGAGCTTCATCGTGTCGCCGGCAACCAGCCAGGGAGCATCGAGCTGCTCGAGCACACGCATTTGATGGCGCGGCTCCATGCTGCCGAGGAACACGATACGGGCCTTGCGCTGGTCGGCGGTGAGGACCGGTGTAAAGCCACGGTAGGCGCCTTGATCGGAGCGCTCATTGCGAGTGGTGCCGGTCTCGTAATCGTGCTCGGCGAACCAGCGGTAGGTCGGAAGGTCGGAGGTCACCGTGCTACGCAGGTCTGCTCCGGTGCCCTTCATGGCGGCATGGAAGGCGTGCATGAAGTCCGGGCCTGCGGTGCCGACGACGGACACCGGCGCGAAGAGGCGCGCCGCCAGCGTGAAGTAGGTAGCCGACCCGCCCAGGCCATCCGTGTTGGCACCCATGGGTGTGCGCACGTCGTCGCGCGTGATGGTGCCCGCGACCAGCAACGGCCACGGTTGATGAGGGGGCGTCACGAGGTCCCAATTGTACGGAGGGCTTTATACCGCGAGCAGCTGCGGGTCCGGCCGCGCCAACTCACCCTCGACGGCGGCGACGAAGCGGCGCACCGCAGTCGGGTCGGTGAGCAGCCACGCTTCCTCGGGGTGTTCGGCGTCGGGCCGGCAGATGACGGCCATCGCCGTGTCGTCACCCATGACCGCGCTAAACCAGATGCGCGCCAGCCAGCCGAGGCCTGGGTCGCGACGGTCGGCCTCCTGAGGAAGCGGCGTCGTGTCCGGCGTGGTCACGACAGCACGTCGCGCGCTGCGAAGGAGCGCAACTTCCTGGTCCCATTCGGCGCGGACCGCGGCGGGGTCTGGCCGGCCGAGGTAGACGGTATAGCGTCCCGGACGCATGGTCGCGAGACTCTCGACCACGCGCCGCAGCAGCGGAACGGTCGTCACATCGGTTACCGGCCGGCTTCCAGGCGTGCCTTGGACCAGTGTCGCCATCTCGCCCATGGGACGAGGCTAGCACAAACCGCGACGAAAAGCAAACGTATGTTCGTAGGCAGTTAGGGTCGACGGAACAGGGGGACGATGTTGCCCGGCCGGCCACGCCAGCGGCTTTGCGCCGCGACCATGAGAGCTTCCTGAGCCTCGAACAAGACCTCCGCCGTGCCGTCGAGCGACCGGTCGATACCAAGCTTTTCGGTGTAGCCGCCGTCCAGCTGACCCAGCAGGTGGACGATGCGACGCCAGATATCGGTCGGGATCAACTTCAGCTCGTGGACGCGGCATTCTTCGATCGCACCCAGCAGTTGATCGGTTTCGCGTAGCTGGCTGCGCGGTGTCGGCCGGTGGCGGCGCTGCCATGCCCAGAAGCGGTGCTGCGCGATCTCGAGAACTGTGCGCTCGATCATGACCTAAGCAGCCATGATAATCCCGGTATGGAGGAATTGGTCGAGAGCCAAGAAGTCTATGGCGGCAAGCTCTTCCAGGTGTACCGGGACCGAGTTCGACTCGGAAGCGGCCAGCTGACCGCACGGGAGATCGTCCGGCACCCCGGTTCGGTCGGCATCATCCCGCGTGACGCCAGTGGTCGCATCGTCCTGGTTCGCCAGTTCCGCTACGTGGCCGGCCGCGAGTTGTGGGAGATCCCGGCCGGGACGCTCGACAAGCCGGGGGAGGAGATTCCGGCGGCGGCACGCCGGGAGCTGGCGGAGGAAGCCGGCTTCAAGGCGCAGCGATGGACGATGCTCGGCACTGCCTACCTGATGCCGGGCTATTGCGACGAGCGAATGACGTTCTTCCTCGCCGAAGACCTCTCGCCGACCGACTCGCATCCGGAGCTCGACGAGTCCTTCAAGGTCAATCCCTTCGACGCGCACGACCTGCAAGTGCTGCGCTCGAGCGGGGAGCTCCTGGACGCGAAGACGCTTCTGGGGCTAGCCTGGGCGGGGGTGCCGCTCTGGGCGGCGCCGAGCCAGCGCTGACTTACTCTTCCTCGTCCTCGCCGCCCTTCGATTTCTGATACGCGGCGATCACCGGCTGGGCCGCGTGGGCGGGGACCTCTTCGTAGTGCGAGAACTTCATCGTGTACTTCCCCCGGCCCTGGGTTATCGATCGAAGGTCGATGGGGAAGCGGTACATGGACGAGAGGGGGACCTGCGCCTTCACCTTTTCTATGTGGTCGCCCGTGGGTTCCATGCCGGCGATCTTGCCGCGCTTGCCGTTGAGGTCGCTGATGATGTCGCCCATGTTGCGCTCGGGGACGAGCACCTCGACCTCCATGATCGGCTCCAGCAGCACGGGCTTGGCATCCATGACCGCCTGGCGCATCGCCATCGCGCCCGCCAGCTTGAAGGCGATGTCCTTGCCGTCGACCTGGTGCGTAGACCCATCCAGCAAACGGACCTTGATGTCCACCAGCGGGTTGCCGGTCAGTACCCCTTGCTCCATCGTTTCCCGTACGCCCCTCTCGACCGATGGTCGGAAGTTCTGTGGGATCGAGCCCCCGAAGATCTTGTCTTCCCAGACGAACCCGGTGCCGCGCGGGACCGGGGCGATGTCGATCACGCAGTGGCCGTAGAGGCCGGCGCCGCCGGACTGCTTCTTGTATTTCTTCTCCGCCTTGGCGCTGCTGGTGATCGTTTCCTGGTAGGGCACGCGCGGCACCGCCAGGGTGCCCTCGACGCCGTACTTGCGCTTCATTTTCTCGAGCACGACATCGAGATGGATATCGCCCAGGCCGTGGACGATCGTCTCCTTCGTGATGGGCTCGTGCTCCAGCGTCAGGGTCGGATCTTCGTCGACCAGCTTGACCAGCGCGGCGTTCACCTTTTCCTCGTCGGCTTTGTTCTTGGCGCCGACGGCGGCGCTGTAGGTCAGCTCTGGATACTCGATCGGCGGGAGCCGCAGGGGATGATCACGGCTGGCGAGCGTGTCGCCGGTCGCCGTGACCGTCAGCTTGCTGATGCCCGCGATGTCGCCGGCCACCACCTCGGTCGCCGGCTCGAGCGTCTTGCCTTTGGGGTAGCCGATCGTGCCGGCTCGTTCCGGCTGGTCCTTGGCCGCGTTCAGCAGCGGCGTGCTCGACGTCAGGACGCCCGACACGACCTTGACATAACTGATGCGGCCGACGAAGGGGTCGGCGGTGGTCTTGAAGACGATGGCGCCCAGAGGGCCGGCCGGCTCGCGCGTCAAGGTCTCGGATTGGTCGGTACGCGGATTCACGGCCGTCACCGGCGGAGCCTGCCTGGGCGACGGGAGGAGCGCCACGATTGCATCCAGCAGGCTGCCGATGCCGATCGATTTGCCCGCGGCGCTGCAGAGGACCGGGACGATCGCTCCCGCGGCCACGCCCTTGGCGAGGGCGCCCGTGACTTCGGCATCGCTCAGCTCGCCACTCTCGAGGTATTTCTCCAGCAAGGTGTCGTCTGTTTCGGCGGCCGCCTCCACCAGCGGCGATCGTCGCGACTCGACCTCGGCGGCCAGCTCGCTGGGGACCGGGACCTCTTTGGCCCGCCCCTGCGCATCGAATTCGTAGGCCTTGCGGGTGAGCAGGTCGACCACGCCCTTGAAGCCGGATTCGTGCCCGATGGGGGCCTGGATGGAAACCGGGCGCGGAGAAAACTCCTTGAAGCCGTCGACCACCTTCCAGTAATCGGCGTTCTCTTTGTCCATCTTGTTGACGACGATCAGGGTCGGCAGCTCGCGGCTGCGGAGCTGCTGCCAGGCGAGCTCGGTGCCCACTACCACGCCGGTGCCCGCCCCCACTACCAGCAGCGCGCTCTCGGCCGCGCGCAGCGCACCGTAGACATCACCGGCGAAGTCCTGGAAGCCGGGTGTGTCGAGCAGGTTGATCTTGTGGTCGTGCCAGGTCACATGCGCGATGGCGGTGCCAATCGAGATCTTGCGCTTGATCTCTTCCGGCTCGAAGTCGAAAGTCGTGTTCCCCGCGTCGGGTCGACCCAGACGGTCGACAGCCCCGCCCGCGTACAGCATCGCCTCGGCCAGGCTCGTCTTGCCATCGTGGCTGTGCCCGAGCAGCGCGACGTTGCGGATCCTCTCCGGGTCGACTCTGGCCATCGCTTCTCCCTTCAGAAGAGAGTGTAAAGCGAAGGGCGAGCTTAGTCGATCGGTGCGAGCGGGATGATCTGGACTGGCTCGCCGGCGCCGACGTCACTCGTGCCCTGGGGCACGACGACGAGGCAATTGGCATCCGACATCGAGCGAAGCACATGTGATCCCTGGTCGCCGGTCAGCCGGACCCGGATCCGGTCGCCATCGCGCCGCGCGATGCCGCGGAAGTACTGCTCGAGGTGAGGGGGGTTCTGCAAGGCGTCGTCGGTGATGGCCGGCAGTCGCGGCCGCTCGAGGTCGGTCCGGCCCTGCATCTTCAGAATCGCGGGCCGGACGAACAGCTCGACGCCCACGAGCGACGAGACGGGGTTGCCGGGTAATCCGATGAGTGGCCGGCCCTCGACCCTTCCGACCATGAGTGGCTTCCCCGGCCGGAGCGCCACCTGCCAGAAGTCGACAGCGCCTTGCTCTTCGAGGAGCGCGCGAACCAGGTCGTAGGCGCCCATCGAGACGCCGCCCGTGCTCACGATCAGGTCGGTTTGCGCCGCTTGCTGGAGCCGGGCCGCGAGTTCGTCCCGGACGTCGCGCGCCACGCCGGCATCGACGACCTCGGCACCCGCCTCCTCGATGGCCGCACGCAGCGTATAGCGATTGGTGTTCGTGATCTGCCCGGGCCCGAGCGACTCCCCGGCGTCTCGCAACTCATCGCCGGTCGTCAGCACCGTGACGCGCGGACGCCGGACGGTTCGGACGGTGGTGCGCCCGGTCGATGCCAGGACGCCGATCAGACCCGGGGTGACGATCCGGCCTCGTCTGGCAACGGTGTCGCCGCGGCGGATATCGCTGCCGGCGTGACGCACGCTGGTGTCGGGTTCGATCGCGGCGCGGATTTCAACGCGGCCGTCGCGCTCGGTGGTGTCCTCGACGCGGACAACGGCGTCCGCACCCTCCGGCATTACGGCGCCGGTCATGATCCGCAGCGCGGTGGCGGGGCGGACCGAGGTGGGCGGTGCGACGCCGGCGCGAATCTCGCCGAGCACTTCCAGGAGGACGGGCTTCGCGTCCGATGCGGCGCGCGTGTCCACCGCCCGAACGGCGTAGCCATCCATGGCCGAATTTGTGAATGGGGGGACGTCGCGGTCCGAGGCGACGTCGTCGGCGAGCACGCGCCCGCGGGCTTCCACCAGTGGGGTGTCCTGGGCGTCGAGGACCGTGATGCGGGAAAGGATCCGGTCGCGCGCCTGGGCGACCGTCAGGAGGGGAGGCTTCTGCGGGTTACCGATCGTTCCAGTGACTGTTTTCGAACTCGGGCCCGCCGCCCTCGCCGTCGGTGACGACGTTCTGGTGGAAACGGGCCGCGACCATCTGGTACGCCATGGCACGTGGGATGCCGAGCTTGGTGAGGGCCTTAACCTCGTCGGCCATGACCTTGTCGCGGGCGGCCTCGATGGCGGCGATCACGTCATCGATCGCGGTGCGCGCCTTGGTGGCGCCGCTCGCCCCGTTTTCGGTGGCGACCTCCGAGAGGACCTCGGCCTGAGGTTCCTTGCCCACTTTCGCCTTACCGTCTTTGGTCTCTTTGGCCATGGAATGTTTCACCTTACCACTGGATCGAACTCAGGCGGACACGCTCAAACGGGCCACCTCGCGCCTAGCTTGTACCCGTTCCATCGTGAATAGAAACGTCTCCTTGGCCAGCCGATTTGCAGGCAGGGTCGTCGAATTGCAGACCCTTGAAGGCAGTGCTACGGTCAGCAACGTGAATCGGGCAGCGCGCTTGCATCGGCTCCTGGTGATCCTCTCCATGGCGACGGCCCGCCCGGGGATCCGAGCGGTCGACCTCGCCGCGACCCTAAAGGTCAGTTCCCGGACCGTTTTTCGGGACCTGGCGGAGCTGCAGCGGCTGGGCTTCCCGGTCACGTTCGGCAACGGTTACCCCGCACAGCAGGAGCTGTTCCGACGCCGGCGCCGGCCGGAGATGTCGCAGGTCCTGGGTGACCTGGTTGAGCAGCAACTCGAGGTCGTTCGTCGGAAGTTGCCGCCCGATGAGGCCGAGGAGCTGGTGAACGAGGCAATTCGGTACCTGCCGATGGAGGCCGCCGAGGCGGTCACCCGGGCACTCGCAAAAGCCGCGCGCCGGTAGATTTACAATTGCCGCACCGGTCGGCTAGCTCAGCTGGTTAGAGCGCTTGGTTCACATCCAAGAGGTCGAGGGTTCGAGTCCCCCGCCGACCAATTTCCACCTCAAACTCGTCCCTTCGCGCGCGCCTCAGGCTCAGCCGCACATGATAACGAGAGGGTTTGATAACCGGATAGTCGTGGTATAAATTAGAAAGTCCCAGCAAACACCTAGTCAGGGGCCAGGTCGTCAAGAACCAGGCAGCGTCGGTTTCCCTCCGCGAGCGGCCGCCTTCGGGCGGCCGCTTCGTTTGGAGGGGCGCATTGTTTGGTAGACTTACGACCGCCTTCCTGCTCCGCTGCCGCCCTTGAGGCCATAGTCGGAGCAAATCCCACAGGAAAGGAGATTGCGTTTGTCAGCGTACGAGCTCATGTACATCGTCAAGCCAGACCTTGACGATCAAGCGGTTCAGCAGGAGATCGAGAAAGTCGGCCAGCTGATCCAGACGAGTGGGGGCCAGGTCAAGAAGGTGACCCCGTGGGGTAAGCGCCGGCTGGCGTACACCGTCAAGGACAACCGGGAAGGGCATTACGTGGTCGCCGAGTTCGACCTCGATCAGGAAAAAGTCCAGGAGGTCGAGCGCGTTCTGAAGATTTCCGATTCCGTATTTCGTCATTTACTGGTTCGACAAGATGAGGGGAAATCATGAACCTGAACAAAGTGATGCTCATCGGCCGCCTGACCCGCGATCCCGAAATGCGCTACACGCCGAGCGGATCCCCGGTGACGAGCTTCTCGCTGGCGACCAACCGCTACGGTCAGGGCACGGACGGTGAGAAGAAGGAGTACACCGACTACCACAACGTGGTCGTTTGGAACATCGGCAAGCGCAACCTCGCCGAGATTGCCGGGCAATACCTGCACAAGGGAAGCCTCGTGTACGTCGAAGGGCGCTTGCAGACTCGCTCCTGGGAAGGCCAGGACGGCCAGAAGCGCAAGACCACCGAGGTGAACGCGACCGAAATCCAGTTCCTCGAGCCGCGCAGCCAGTCGCAACCGCAGGCAGCGGCGGCCGAGCCGGTCGAGACGGCCGCAGTCGCGGCGCCCGGCCACCACGAGGAGCCATCGCGCGACGTCGATCCGGAAGACATTCCCTTTTAAGGAGCGATTGATCAGACACCATGCCACCACCGACCGATAAGCGAGACCGCAAGCCGCACAAGAAGGTTTGCAACTTCTGTGTCGAGAAGGTTCACCTCATCGACTACAAGGAGGTCTCGCGCCTTCGTCGCTTCGTGAGTGAGCGAGGCAAGATCCTGCCTCGGCGGGTGACCGGAACCTGCGCTCGGCACCAGCGGCGCCTCGCCGTCGCGCTCAAGCGCGCCCGTCACGTCGCCTTGCTTCCGTACACCGCCGACCAGCGCTAATTTCACGCCGTATACTGCGCGGTAGTTGCGTCTCCCGCGCCTCCCGGCCGTGCTCGCGGCCGGGGTCGTCTTGCTCACGTCCATCCCAACGGCTCGGGCAGCGGCTGCGGAGCCTACCTTTGTTGCGCCTTCCATTGCGCCCTCGGCCTACGTGGTCGCGATCGACCCGGGACACGGCGGCAGCGCCACCAGCGACCCCACCCAGCTCTGGGATCCCGGCGTTGTGGTCGGCAGCATCATGGAGAAGGACATCACACTCGACCTGGCCCTGCGGCTGCGCACGCTGCTGCAGCACGAGCGCGTCAAGGTCGTGCTGACTCGCAGCAGCGACGAGTACGTCGAGATCTCGGATCGATGGAACCGGGCGCATGCGGCCGGTGCCCGGATGTTTGTCAGCCTGCACGTCAATGCCTACGATGGCGATCCCACCATCAACGGCCTGGCCGTCTTCTACCCAAAGCCCGACAGCTTTTCCTTCGCCCAAGCGATTGACGCGGGGCTCGCTCAGACGCTCAAGCCCTTTCAGATTGCCGACGATGGCGTGGCCATCAAGCCCGAACTGTGGGTCCGTACCGATGTCCCCACCGTTACCGTCGAGCCGGCCTACCTGACGAATCCGCGCGAGCGCACCCTGCTGCTGCAGGACGGCTTCCGCGACGCCATCGCAAAGGGGGTTTTTCAGGGGATGGTGGCCGCCGATCCGGAAATTGAACAGACCAAAATGCAGCTTGCGCACGCCGAGGCCGCCGCCACCGCGCAGCGCCTGGCCACGGAGGCCGCCTCAGCGGACGCGACACGAGTCGCGACGGCGACGCGGTGGGGACTCATCATCGGTGGGCTTCTGGTGCTCTTCGTCGTGATGCGGGCAGCGATCCGCCGTCAGTCGCGCCTGCCGGAACCGCCGGCCTATCGTCGGCGGACCTATCGACGGCGCCGGTCGGACTCGCGAAGGCATTGATCGGCCGCCATCCAAGGGCCGGACGGTAAGCTAGGGCGCATGATTCAGCCTCCACAGTTGCGGATTCCCGGGCCGACCCCCGTTCCCGAGCGCGTGCAACGGGCCATGGCCGCCCCCATGATCAACCACCGTGGCCCGGAGTTCAGGGCTCTCCTTCCCGAGCTGGAAGCCGGTCTGCGCTGGGCGTTCCAGACCGAGAACGACATGCTGATCTTTCCCGCCAGCGGTACCGGCGGACTGGAGAGCGCCGTCGCCAACGTCGTTTCGCCAGGCGAGCGGGTGCTCGCGGTGACGATTGGGGCCTTCGGTGATCGCTTTGCCGATCTGGCCGAGGCCTTCGGCGCGGAGGTCGCTCGGTTGACTCTGCCCTGGGGCGAGGCTGCCGACCCGGAAGACCTCGACGCCCTGCTGGGCCGCGAGGCGGACATCGCCACCGTGCTGATCACCCACAACGAAACGTCGACTGGCGTGACGAATCCACTGCGCTCGCTGGCCGAGGTCGTGAAGCGACACAATCGCCTGCTGGTGGTCGACGGTGTCAGCTCCATCGGATCGATCGATCTACCCGTTGATCGTTGGGGCGTCGACGTTGCCATCACGGCGTCGCAGAAGGGATGGATGCTTCCCCCCGGCGTGACGATGCTCAGCGTGAGCAAGGCCGCCTGGGAGCGCCAAGCCAAGGCCCGCTCGCCGCGGTTCTATTTCGATTGGGACCGCGCCAGGAAGATGCAGGCCAAGGGCATGACCTTCACCACGCCGGCCGTCAGCATTCTCTTTGGACTGCGCGAGGCGCTCCTGATGATGCGCGAGGAAGGCCTTCCGGCGATTTTTCAGCGGCACCTGCGCGTCGCCGCCGCTTTCCGCGCCGCCGCCGGTGCGCTCGGCTTGCGCCTGCTCGCCAGCTCGCCGGAGGTCGCGTCGCCCACGGTCACGGCGGTGTATTTTCCGGACGCGCTCACCGGTGAGAAGTCGGAAGCCGTGTTCAAGACCTGGCGGGAGCACGGCCTGGTTGTCGGGGAAGGGCAGGGCAAGCTGTCCGGAAAGATCTTCCGCATCGGCCACCTCGGCGCGGTCTATGAGCCGGACGTCGTTGCCACCGTCGAAGTGCTGGAACGCGGCCTAGAGGCGCACGGACACCCGGTCACCCGGGGCGCGGCGCTGAGCGCCGCCCGCCGCGCGCTGCAGTCGTCCGAGCCCAGCCTCGTCGCCTGAGCCCGATGCCGCGCGTCCTCGTCGCCGATCCGATCGCGGAGGCGGGGATCGCTCGGCTGCGCGAGCACGCCGAGGTTGACGTTCAGTTGAAGCAGAGCCCGGCCTCGCTCGTCGCGCGGATTCCCGAGTACGACGCGCTCATCGTGCGCAGCGAGACGAGGGTGGATGCCAACGTGATTCAGGCTGGCACCCGCCTCAAGGTCATCGGCCGCGCGGGCGCCGGCGTGGACAACATCGACGTCGAGGCCGCGACCCGCGCCGGTGTCCTGGTCGTCAATGCCCCCTCCGGCAACACGATCGCCGCCACCGAGCACACGATGGCCATGATGCTGGCGCTGGCGCGCCACATCCCCCAGGCGGACCAGGCGGTCAAGGCCGGCCGGTGGGAACGGTCCCGTTTCCTGGGCTTCGAGCTTCGCGACAAGATCCTTGGCGTCGTGGGCCTCGGCAGCATCGGCCGGGAAGTCGCGCATCGGGCGCAGGCGTTCGGGATGCGCGTCATCGCGACCGATCCCGTCCTGTCAGAGGAGCGGGCCTCCCAGCTCAACGTCAAGCTGGTGCCCTTCAACGAGCTGATGTCCGAGGCTGACCTGATCACCCTTCACGTGCCATTGACACGTGAAACGCATCACCTGGTCGATGCCCGAGCTCTTGCTCTGGCGAAGCCGGGCGTCCGCCTGATCAACGTCGCCCGGGGCGGGATCGTCGACGAATCAGCCCTCCGAGATGCGCTCCGGGATGGGCAGGTCGCCGGCGCGGCGATCGACGTCTTCGAACAGGAACCGCCCGGTGAGAACCCGCTGCTGTCGATGCCCCAGGTGATCACCACGCCCCACCTCGGTGCTTCGACCGAGGAAGCGCAGATCAGCGTGGCGCTCGAGATCACCGAGCAGGTGATCGCCGTCCTCGACGGCGGTCTGCCCCGCTTCTCTCTGAACGCCCCGGTCGCCCTCCCCGAGGCCATGGCGTTCCTGCGGCCCTTCATCCCGGTTGCCGAAGGCATCGGCCGGTTCTACTCACAGGTTGGGCGGCAGCCGGCATCTCGCATCCACGTCGACTACGCGGGCGAGATCGCCAACTACGACTGCTCGGTGCTGACCGCCGCGCTGCTGACCGCGTTTTTGAGCCGCTTCAGCGCGGAGCGCGTGAACCCCGTCAACGCGCGGACGGTCGCGGCCGCTCACGGCATCACGGTGGTCGAGCAGCGTGGCGCCCGGGCGAGCGAGTTCGCCAACCTCATCAGTCTGCAGGCGGTCGGTGAGCACGGCACCACCCGGGTAGGTGGCACGCTGCTGCTGAACGAACCGCACATCGTGACCTTCAATGATTTCCGCATCGACCTGGTGCCGCAGGGCACCTTCTTGATGAGCTGGCATGCCGACCGGCCGGGCATCATCGGCGCGATCGGCACCTTCCTGGGACAGAACAACATCAACATTGCGAGCATGCAGGTGGGCCGCGACCGTCCGCGCGGCGACGCGGTGATGATTCTTTCGGTTGATGATCCGGTCCCGGAGTCGATCCTGGCGGACATTCGCCGGATTCCCGGTATGGCTGACGTGCTCTCCGTCAGCCTCTAGTTCCCCGTGGCGACGGTCCGACCCTTTCATGGGATTTTCTACAACCCGCAGCGGGTTGACCTGTCCCGGGTAGTTGCGCCGCCCTACGACGTCATCAGCCCCTCGGACCAACATCGTTATTACCAGCAGGATCCGCACAACGTCGTCCGGCTGATCGCGGGCGAGGTGCATCCGACTGACACGCCGGAGGACAACAAGTACACGCGGGCCGCCGCTTTCTTCAAACAGTGGATGGCCGATGGCACTCTGCGCCAGCAATCGAGCCCCAGTCTCCATGTCTACCGCCACCGATTTATCGACCCCATCAGTGGCGAGGCCCGGGAGCGGCGTGGCATCCTCGGGGTGGTCGAACTCGAACCATTCGGTCGGGGCGTTCTTCCCCACGAGCAAACCCACGCGCGTGCCAAGGCGGACCGGCTGTCGCTCACGCGTGCGGTCGTCGCCAACCTGAGCCCGGTCTTCGCGCTCTATGAGGATCCACAGTCACAGGTTGACCCCATCATCGCGCCGGTGATGGCGCAGTCACCTCGGATGTCGATCACGGGTGAGGACCGCGATCAGCACACGGTCTGGTCTATCAGTGGCAGGGAGCCCGTTCGCAAACTGGATGAGGTCTTCCGCGTCTCTCGGCTGTACATTGCCGACGGCCACCATCGGTACGAGACCGCACTGAATTTCCGCAACAAGCAGCGGGCAGACCACCCCGAAGCGCCGCCCGATGCCGCCTTCAACTATGTGCTGATGTTGCTCGTGGATGTGGCGGACCCGGGGCTGGCGATCCTCCCAACCCACCGGCTGCTGCACGACTTTGGGCGGTTCGATCCCGCGTTGGTCGACAGGCTGGGCCAACGCCACCGCGTCGTTCAGCGACCCGACCAACGCGCCCTGCTGGCGGCGATGCAGGAACCCACGCCGGACCACCGCATCGGCATCGCCCTTGCCCGTCGCTGTGTCACCGTCGACATCGCCCCGGCCGGCACCGCCGACCCGGTTTCCCAACTTGACGTGTCGGTCCTCCACCGGGAGATCCTCCAGCGCGAGCTGGGCCTCGCCCCGGCCGAGCTGGAGTCGGAGCGCTACCTCAGCTACTCGCGGGATATCGGCCTTCTCCTGGATCGCCTCCAGGCGGGGACGGGCCAGGCGGCCTTCCTGCTGCGGCCGCCCGCGGTTTCTGACGTAGTCGCGGTCGCTGGTGCGGGCCAGGTCATGCCCCAGAAGTCGACGTATTTCTTTCCAAAGCCGGCCTCTGGGATTGTCTTCAATCCCCTCGCGGCGAGCATCCGGATCGGGCTTGCCTGAGCTCGCCGCGCAGTGCATTTGATCGGTTGCTTTGTTTCATTTTCGTGAGCCGATTTGGCTTGCCCGCGATTGGAGGCTTGGCTACTATGCTGGGACTGATGAGCGCCAAGCGCATCGTGATCTACATGCCCGACGCCCTCGTCGATGCGCTCAACCGGGTCACGGCCTCCTCACCGCACAGCCGCAGCGAACTGATCTGCGCCGCCGTCCAGCAGTTCCTGGCCGATGGCACGGGCCGGACGACCGTCGAGTCGCCCAGCCCCGACGAAGCCTTTTTCGACCGGGTGGCCGAAATGATGCAAAGCGGCCTGCTCCAGCCGGGCGACTTTGCCGATCCCGCGGTCGAGGAACCACGGCCCAAAAGCAAGCTCTGGATCAACTGACAGCCGGCGGGCGCCGAGCGTTTTCTCGAAGCCACAAACCGGGTATAAGTTAGGTCGACACAATATGCCCGTCTACGGATACCGCTGCAGCCGCGGTCACCATTTCGAGATCCAACAGCGCATCACCGAGGCACCACTGGCGCAGTGCCCGGAGTGCGGTGCGCCGGTCACCCGCGTCTTTTACCCGGTTGGCATCATCTTCAAGGGCGGCGGGTTCTACAAGACGGACTCACGTGGCGCGAGCAGCGACGGCAGCATCACCCCGGCGGACGGCGCCAAAACCGACACCAAGACTGATTCGGGGACGAAGGCCAAGCCCACCCCGGACGCCGGCAGCGCTAAGCCCGCCGCGCCGCCACCTGCTAAAACTGATACCAAAGGGAGTACTGAAGAAGGAGCCGCATGACGACAAAAAACATCGTCCAGGTCACCGATCAGAATTTCGAAACCACGGTGGGCGCCTCGACGCAGCTCGTCCTGGTTGATTTCTGGGCGACCTGGGCCGAGCTGGCGGCTGGCAAGAGCCTGGGGACCCTGCTGAACATCGAGGCCCGGCCCGACGCCGCCAGCCACATCCTGTTCGGCACGAACGTTCCGACGAATCTGTTCCTCTTCTTCAATACGGTTCGATGATCACCCAGCAGATTGGGGCCAGCACCGGGCTGGCCCCCCGTCACACCGTCCCGCTCCCCGTTACCATCGCCCGAAGGCCTACCTCAAACAGAAGATCGACGCCGTCCTTTAACCTTCGTCAGGGACGGGGGTGCATGGGCTCAGGTGGGCTCCACGGTCTTCAAAACCGCTGGTCGGCATCCTTGGCGATGTCGACGGACGGATCGTTCCCGTCGCGCCCCCGCCAGTTCTTGTGTTCAACTCGCAGCCGCAACTCATCCGACGAGGTAGGTCTCGTAGATTACGGTTCCAGCTTGGCGGCCGCCGACACTGACGAAGACGCCCTTATTCAGCCAGGCGAGATCGGCGGCGTCGGTCTCGATCTGGGTTGAGGTGCGGAAGGTGTACTCGCTGGCGTCAACGTCCTCACCGCGCCCAAGACGTGCGAGGACCTCGGCACTGCCGTGGCGCACCCCGCGTGATTGCGCATAGAGCAAATCGCCCGCGTCGGTCTGCAGCGTGTAGCGGATGTCGCCAAGCGTGGTACCGTCCGGGAGTCCGATCTGCCAATCGGCGCTGGCGCCTGCGAGCGGTGGCCTCCGGGCACGTCCCCGATGTCGAGCGGCTGGCCGAGCGTCGCCTCCAAGCGGTAGACCTTGGTTAAGCGAGGATCGGGAAGCGAAGTGCTCGTCCGTGGCTCCGGCCGGCGTGAGACGGTAGCGTCGGCTGGATCGTTGGCATGCGACTTGAGCGGGGTGACGCTAACATCCAACCACTCGTAGAGCGGCAGAGCGCCGATGATGCTGTCGAGTTCGGTTTCGCTGTCGGCGCGGAACAGGCCGACGATCGGGCGATCGCCCGACGTGACGGTCCGCCTCCAGAGCCGGACAAGATGGCCTTCGTCCGCAAGCTTGGCTGTTGCGGACGCCTCGGCCTTCTCGCGGTCCTTGACCTCAGATTCCGAAGCTCCAGTCGGTACGTTGACCTTGAAGTCGACTAGGAATTCCATATTGTTCTCCTTCCAACCGGCCCCAGCGGCACGGCTGTCCGCAGTCACACGCCCATCGGTCCGACTTGCGCTAGTCCGGGTGCCGGCCCACGAGGACGAACGCCGTAGCCAGACTGAACAATTCGGCGAGCTTACTGACCGCCCCCTCGAGATCAACCGGCTCGCCGGAGCCGAATTTAAGGCCGCTCGCGTGATCGTGATTACCGCCAAAGGGGAGGCCCTTGAGCACCGCGATCGCATAGAGCACGACCAGGGCCGCGCTCAGCCCGACCACCGCGTAATAGGTGAGATCCGAGGGCCTGGCCATGATCAGTGAGGCAAGGGCGAGCTGGGCGAGCCCGGCGGCCAGGAAGCCGAGGCCGAGGATGGTCGCCTCGCCCAGATGTTCGGGCGTGAGGGCGAGATGGATCCACCCGGCGGTGAAAAGGGCGCCGGCCAGGATGACTCGTGGCCACAGGGGGGCCGGAACCCTGGCGGCGGACGTGGGAATTGCCACGACGGCCAACAGAAGCAGCGTGCCGGCCACCATGACGAATGGACCAGGCCCTAGGACCGGGGTGAGAATCCGCGCGCTGACCGAATGCGATGAGTCGAGGGCGGCGACCTGCCAGCTGGCGAAGGCGCTACCTACCGCGGCCGTCGATCCGGTCAGCACGGCCAGACGTCGAAAGGCAGAGAGCCGGCCCGCCCACAGAAAGAGCAGCGTGAGCGCGACGGATGCCACGGCCAGCCCGGCAAGGTAGCGAGGGCTCCCGTTCCATCCGGTCAGGGTCCGCGTGCCCCGAAAGATCGTGACCCACGGGAGGGCCGAGCCGACCAGCGTAATCATGGCGCCGACGATGGCGATGATGGCGGGCGTGGCGATGGTAACGGGGAGCGGGACGGTGTGACGGGGGGCCAGCCCGGTGCTGGCCCCAATCTGCTGGGTGATCATCGAACGGTATTGAAGAAGAGGAACAGATTCGTCGGAACGTTCGTGCCGAACAGGATGTGGCTGGCGGCGTCGGGCCGGGCCTCGATGTTCAGCAGGGTCCCCAGGCTCTTGCCAGCCGCCAGCTCGGCCCAGGTCGCCTGGTCGAGGACGACCACTCCCTTAACATCCCACCACCCGCCGGCAGGACCATCGAGGATGTGGCTGTGCGCCGGTAGCGGAATGTCACCGAAGCCCGCCAGCGGCACATAGATGTCCTGGGGGTGGTTGGGACAGTTGAGCGGCGGGGTGGGTCCGGTTGCGGTCGGGCACATGGTGGGTGGATTCGGGTTGGCAAAGAGCGGAATCACGACGTAAATGGTGGAGCGATCCGGGTTGGCGACCGGGCCGACGTTGGCCGCAGCCCCGACCTCGCAGCCGCTCGCCGCAAGGGGAACCGCGGTTACCGTCCGATCGCAGAAATAGTCCTGCGCGTACTGGACGGTCACGGTCTTGCCGTTAGTCCAGGCGGGGGTCTGAGCTGAGGAGACGGGCAGCGTGTTCGACGGTGAACCGGAGGCGAATGCGAAGCCTCCGACGAACAACGCGGAAAACACGGCGCTGAAGCCCGCGATGGCGAGCGCTACCCTGCGGCGCCGAGCGTGGGGTCGGCGGACGATGTTCATGCTTGATCTCCCTTGATGAGGTGGCCAGATCTGGCTCTTCCAACTTCTCTTACGCGGTCGAGCGGCTGACGGATACTGTGTAAATCCACCCAAACAGATCACACCTTCGCCGTGACCGCACCAGCTTTGACAGGATGCGGAATCCCTAGGAACGGGAACTCAGGCAGTAGATCCTTGTGGGGTTTGACATCCTGGGGGCGTGCCTGCCCGTGAACCATCATGATCATGCGAGCCGAGAACACATCGTCGGTCACCACCCGGCCGTTGGGGTAGTGGGCCGGCTTGGTCCGGTCGTAGTGAAGAATGTCGGGAAGCAGCGTGAGAGCCGTCGCCTTCGCCTCGTCGCCGGAGTAGCCATGCCGCAGGAGCGTTTCGGACAACGGCTTCACGTGGTTCTTCACGTCGTCGACTGGGTCCGTCGAGTTGAACTCGTCCTTGATGTTTTCCGGGTTCAGGATGGGGTTGAACGACGGGTTCCCTTCCCGGTCCATCTGCACGAGCTTGCCGTCACGGCGCAAGCTGATCGTCACCCAGACTCCGATTCGCGGACCGGAGCCCAGCATGTCGTTGGGTACCTCGAGCGCGATAGAGAGAATGTTCGCGCCGCCGAAGGTGTCGTTCCCCTTCCACTCGAAGTTTCCTGCTTGGCCCCCGACCAACCACTGAACGACGCCATCAGCGTCCGCGAAGAACGGGTCGCTGCGTTTGCCGATAAACAGACGGCAGGAGCCAGCCTGGACGGGGGCGGCCATAGCGTCGAAGGCCACCGGCATCGCCTCGATGAGCACGGCACCGCCCGGCTCACGCATCTGGGCCTCACGGCCGGTGGCGTAGAAGGCAGTTGCGCTTTGCCGGCCGTCTGTCAGCTTTGAGAAAGTGAAGCTGAACGCCACATCGGCCAACGAATCCCCGTTGCTGTCAATGTTGAACCCGTAGACCGCGTCCGGGTGGAACCCGTCACCTTCGAGGAAGGGGTTCGAGTCCATGATCAGCACGGTCCGGTCGGGGTTATCGGGCGCTGCGAACACAAACAGATCCGTGAGGTCGAGACGTGCGTCGTCGCCGGGATGCTTGAGGTTGGCGGCACTGAAGTGGTTAGACATGATGCGTCCTCCTTTGTCCTGATCGATTGAGCCAGTTCGCTTACAGCATCGACGCGATCCAGGCGCGCGAACAGGGGCCGAAGATTGGGAACCTGGTGCGCTAAGGGATTGACAAAACCTAGGACCTAAGTCCTAGGAGGCCGAGCCGAAAATCACGGAGCGACCTGGGCGACAGCCAATCGCGCCAGCAGCGCCTCGGCGCCGCCTGCCAGCTCCGCCACGATCTCGCCGGCCGACTGCACGCGACGCACGCCGCCGACCGATTGGCCGGCGTAGCACGCCATGGCATCGATCCTTCCCTCGACTTGCTTGGATACAACTGTTCCCTGGAAGCGGGCGATCGGATAGCGCTCGCCGGAGATATCGATTTCGCCCAGTGGCCGGTCGGGTAGGGCTTCTGCCGCCTCCAATGCTGAGCGAAGCACGCGGTGCTGCGACGGACACATCGGGCAATCCACCTCGAATCGCGTCGTTTCCACCGCGTCCTCGGCTCGTGCTGCAATCAGCGCCCGGACATACTCCGGGTGGGCGTTTGACTCCTCGGCTGCGATGAACCGGGTTCCGACGCGGGCGCCCGCTGCACCCGCAAACAGAACGGCCGCCACACTCCGGGCCGTGCCGATGCCTCCCGCTGCGAGAACCGGTACCGATACCGCGTCGAGAACGGCGCTGAGAAGTGGGAGCAGGCTCAGCCGACCGCGAATGTGGCCACCGGCCTCGATCCCCTGCGCGATGATGAAGTCGCACCCCGCTTTCTCGGCGTTGATGGCTTCGCGAATCGACCCGACTTGCCACGAGGCCAGCGCGCCGCCCGCGTGTACTTGGTCGATCAGGCGGACATCAGGCTCACCCCAGAAGAAATCGACCACGCGTGCCCGAGGTATCACCATCCGCAAGATCGCCGGATCGAAGAACGGCATGATGAGATTGACCCCGAATGGTTTGGACGTCAGTTCCTCGATACGATTCATCCGGGCCTCGGCATCCTTCGGTAGCGTCCCGGCAAACGTAATCTGTCCGAAAGCGCCCGCCTCTGACACGGCGGCCGTCAGCTCAGGACCGTTGATGCTCCCCATGCCAGCGAGCTGAATAGGCACCGAGCACCCGACGAGGCGCGTGAACGCGGTTTCAAGCATCTGTTGATCTCTAGATCGCAGTTCCGAGGGGTCTCAGCTCCACGGGAGGACTCGCGCGGAATGTCTAGGCAGAGCGTGCGTTCGCACGTTGACCTGGACCCCGGCTCCTGGGTGGCTGTCGACAGTCAGTTCCAGGTTCAGCGCGTGGGCGCGCTCCTTCATGCTATTGAGCCCGATATGACCCGGATAGTCCGCTCCGGGCTCGAAGCCGACGCCATCATCGGCGATCCGAAGTTCGACGTCATGGCGGTCGGCTATCAACTGCACTTCGACAGACCGCGCCGACGCGTGCTTGACAACGTTCTGTATGGCTTCCTGGGCAATCCGATAGAGCGCCTCCTTGGTTCGGATGTCAAGGTCGGGCTCGGCGTTTGCCACGAGATCGACCGTCAGTTTGTGCCGGGCGGCAACAGCCGCTGTCAGTCGTTGCAGGCCTACGATCAAGCCCTCTTCAGCCAGGCTCTCAGGCCGCAGGCCAAAGATCAGGGCTCGCAGCTCGGCTAGCGCGACCTCGGCAAGCTGCAAAATATAGTCGAGCGGCTCGGCTAACCTCGCCATGCCGAGATCCCTTTCCACGGTGCGCCGGACCGCTTGCGTGGCAAGGGCGATGCCATAAAGAGATTGCGCGGCAGAATCGTGTAACTCGCGCGCCAACCGTTGCCGCTCATCTGAGGCGGCGCGATCGGATGCCCCCGTAGAGAGCCTCTCGAGCTCAGCGTTTATCTGAAGCTGCTGCTCGTACAAGCGGGAGTACGCAATGGCCGCCGCCAACTGATTTGCGAATATCGAAAGGAACTCGGCATCCTTCGGTGTGTATTCGCCGCGTTTGTTGGCGACAACCACCATACCCAGAACAGCGTCCCCCGCGACAAGCGGGGCCCCCATGACTCGCTTGACCGGCGGATGGCCGATTGGAACCCCGACGCTGTCGCGGTCGTCAGCAATGTCATTCGAGATCTTGATTTGCCGCTTGAGGATTACGGCGTTGGCAAGGTTTGCATGCACGGCCAAACCGCTAAGCGACTTCACGAAGGCACCGTCCACATCGGCGCCCTTGACGGCCGCCAGCTCACGGTGGCCATCGGCATTCAGCAGGTCGACGTATCCCACGTTTGACCCAGTCAATTCGAGGCAGTCATCAAGCGCACGCTCGAGGATCCCGGCAAGGTCAAGCAAGGTACGAGTCTGTGCTCGGCTCCTCGATGCGTTGATGACAGCCGCCACTGCTTCCCCCCTGTAGCCTAAGCATAGTCTCCTATGAACGATGCCACCCCGAGCCTCGCCATCAGGGTTTTGGTCGTTGACGACCATTGGGTCGTGCGCGAAGGATTGCGGAGATACCTGACGGACGAGCCGGGGTTGGTGGTGATTGGCGAGGCCTCCAACGGTAACCAGGCGATTGCCCTGGCACGCGAACTGAAGCCCGACGTGATCCTCATGGACATTCTCATGCCGCAGATGGACGGCATCGAGGCAACCGCCCGCATCAAGGCTGAGATGCCGAAGGTCGAGATCATTGCGCTGACCAGCGTCCTTCAAGATCACAGCGTGTCTCAGGCGATCCAGGCCGGAGCCACCGGCTACTTGCTAAAGGACACCAACGGCGCGGAACTGCTGCGGGCAATCCGCTCAGCGGTGGACGGAAAGGTGCAGCTGTCGCCAGAGGCGGCGACCCGTCTCGCCAAGGAGTTGCGATTCCCAGATCATGTCGAACGGCTAACCGATCGAGAGACCGAGATTTTGAAATCTGTCGCGGACGGGCTTTCGAACAAGGAGATCGCCCGGCGCTTGTCGATCACCGAAAAGACCGTCAAGGCCCACCTGAACAATGTCTTTGCCAAACTTGGCGTCCACAGCCGGACCCAGGCCGCATTACATGCGATTCGCACCGGACTTGCATCACTCAAAAGCCAATAAGGTCGATCGAAATCGTTGCCGGTAGGACTAAAGCCTTAGGGCGCGCACCACTTTGGGCGCTTTCACACTGACCCGCACGAGCCCAAGGAGGAGGCTCGACGACGGCTACAAGCGATACCCAGATCGGTCTCGATTCGAATGCAGCTGGAGGTTGAGTCCGACATCGCGGTCGTCGCGATCGTTCATCAACTCGCTGACGCGATCGATGCCGTTCGCGATCGGCGTGTCAACCAACACAAGGCGCTGGGCCTCTAAGCGTCGAGCGGTCGACGTCGCCAGCTCGCTGGTCAGGCCTGACCGTCTCCGTGAAGTCATCCGATGTATGTCTTAGCGTCGCTACGCCTGTTGTCTTAGGGAATCTCAGGCCCTTCGACTGTTTCGCGGCGGGCGCCACCTGCATAACATCGCAAACATGTCGAATCATTTCACCGAAAAGCTGACCATCCAAGAATTTCTGGCCCTCTTCGGGTACCCGGATGACCAGTCCCAACTCGGTTTGGCTGATTCAGACGAGCACCTGACACTCGTGACCTACCTCGTTGCACGTTCGAAAACCGGCTAGCGATTCAAATTATTTGGAATTCGGAGGTAAGGGCTATGGGATCTATAACCGTCGGCAAGGAAAACTCTCAATCGATCGATCTCTATTACGAAGATCACGGTTCGGGGGCGCCGGTCGTGCTGATCCACGGCTATCCGTTGAGCGGGCGGTCCTGGGAAAAGCAAGTGGCTGCGCTACTTGGTGTCGGTCACCGGGTGATCACCTACGACCGCCGTGGGTTTGGCGAGTCGAGCCAGCCGACAAGCGGCTACGACTACGACACATTCGCGTCAGACTTCGACAAGCTAATGAAACACCTGAACCTTCGCGATACGACGATCGTGGGATTTTCGATGGGGGCCGGGGAGGTCGCCCGCTATCTGGGCACCTACGGCTTGGACAGAATCGGCAAAGTCGCCATCTTGTCCGGAATAACGCCGTACCTTTTGAAAAGCACGGACCATCCCGAGGGGGGGCTCGACCAGGCCGGCGTCGTAGGAATCCAGGCCGCGATAAAAAAGGATCGGTTCGCTTTCTTGACCGGGTTCTATAAGGACTTCTACAACCTCGACAGCTTCCTCGGCGATCGGATTAGCGAGGAGGCAGTGCGTGACAGCTGGAATGTCGGCGCCGGAGCTTCGCCGGAAGGCACCTACCAGTGCCCGCCCATGTGGCTGACGGACTTCCGCAAGGACCTGGCCAAGATCAGCGTGCCCACGCTGGTCATGCACGGCACCGCCGACCGGATCCTGCCGATCGCTGCGACGAGCGTGCTCACGAACAAGCTGATCAAGGGAAGTCAGTTCGTGCCCGTCGAGGGCGCGCCCCACGGCATGCTGTGGACGCATGCCGACGTGGTGAACAAGACGCTGCTCGACTTTCTCGCGGGACGACCCGTCGGATCTGAAGCCAGACAGCCGGCGATGACGACGTAGCTTTCGAAGGAACCGGGCCCGAGTGCGAACGGTCGCGCGTCGCAGACAAAATCCATTGGAGGTGTTCAGGAATGAAGACAGTCAACGAAGGCGGTAGCAAGGTCACCGCGGCAGATCCGGGTCAAGCGATCGTCTCCCTTCGGCAAACGAGCCTTGGCGACATCCTCGTCGGCGCCGAGGGGCGTACGCTCTATCTGTTCACATCTGACAAGGACGCAAACTCCACGTGCTACGAGGGGTGCGCCGAATACTGGCCTCCTCTGACGACGGAGGGAACGCCACTCGGCGGTGACGGGATCGACCGGACCAAACTCGGCATCTCGGCCCGGGCAGACGGCACAACGATGGTCACCTTCAACGGCCACCCACTCTATTACTTCGTCAAGGACGGCACCGCCGGCGATGTGGCCGGCCAGGGCTACAACAACGTCTGGTACGTTCTCGACGCAAAAGGAAACGCGATCACCTCGCAGGTTGCCTAGTTTCACTTGGACTGCTCAACGCGGCGGTCTGACTTCCCCCGCATGAGATGCGCCGGCCGTGCCGGCGCTCTTCATCACTTGTTCGACGCGCCGCACAGCAGCTGGCCCTGGGGTCCGTTTTGACAGCAACGGTGACAGCAACGCCGACGAACTAGGGCGAACGCTAGCGAACCACTGCGAACTATTGACCACGGCGGTCAATTTCGAGATGAACGCTGGCGAACCGTAGCGAACGTCGGCGGACGATGCGCCCGCGAACTTCAAAACCGCTGGTCGGCATCCTAGGCGATGTCGACGGACGGATCGTTCCCGTCGCGCCCCCGCCATTCTCTGAATTCGAACTCGACAACACCCTCCACACTTAATATGCGTGCCAGGCGATATTCTTGTCGTCGCACAAGCAGCGTTTGACAGCAACCCTGACAGCAACCCGATTAGTTTGAGGAGACCGTCCCGGAGAGTCGTTGGAACCTCGCAAGTTTGGTGAGCTGACTAATCCCGATGATCGGTCCCTGAGGTTTACCCCGCTCGGTCTCGCAACCGGCGGCAAACTCAGCCCCGAAAATGCCGCCGAGTTTCATCAGCGCTCCATCTCCATAGCCGACCTCATTACGACTGTGCCGCGTGGACTTCCTTCGACAGCACGGTTGACCTGGTCATCACCCTTGATTGGTGATCTGTTCAGAAGTGAGCCTCGCTAGCGATTGCGAAGATTCCGCCAGGTCGAAGTTCGCCAGTACGTCCGCCAGCCGACCAGCGACGTGCTGGTGCCATCACAGCGGCTGGTTGGGTTTGCGCGGGTGACGCTAAACCCCGGCCAATCGCAAACGGTTCACCTGTCGTGCCCGTTTCGGCACTTGCCGTGACGCCGGGCGACATTGATGGCAGCCAGGCCCGAAAGTCGAGCCCGGTGCCTACCAGGTCCAGGGTCGGAAGCATGACCGCGAACTTTGCCATCACAAGTGGAGATAACAACAAGGGCTGACGGAGCATGGATACGGGCCCTGGTGGGGTGCTCCCACCGGGGCCTCTCTGATTGCGGTTAGCGAGGCAAGCGTAGGAACGACGCGCCGCGCGCCTCGACGTAGATGGCCGTCGGCGTCTCGACGATGCGCGCGATGGCGGCCTCGCAGGCCGGGCAGCGGAGCACCACTCCCGGACCGCGTGTGAACGCCATCAGCGCGCCCATCTCGGCCTCGCGGGTGCAGCCGGCGCAGCGGGCCACCGCGATCGTCATGTCGCGGCCAAAGACGTCCATGAGTTGACCTGCCACCGCGTTCCCGTCGACCATCAGGGCCGTATTCATATCGGCGTCATCCATGTTCATTACTGCGCCTCCTCAGACTCCGGTCGGGCCAAAACGTTCCGTGCGAATCTGGTCGATGGGTAGCTCCATCTGCACCAGGGCGTTGGCGACCGCTTCCACCAGCAGTGTCGGTCCACACACGTAGACGCGAGCGTGCGCTCCAAACGGCCTGATCACCTCACTCAACATCGTGGCATCGATTCGCCGTTGATACCCGGCCCAGCCAGGCGGCGCCTGCCGGGTGAAAGTGAAGAACGGCTCGAAAGCGCGGTCGCTGGCGGCCAGCGCGTCGAGCTCGCTGCGGTAGATGACATCGTCGGCGGTCCGGCTGCTGTAGAGAATGCGCGCCGGTATGGTCGCGTGCTGAGCAGCACGATGTCGCAGCATGGCCATCAGGGGCACGACCCCCGATCCGCCGCCGATCAACAGGAGAGGACCGCCCATCGTCACCTCCCAGACGAAGTACCCGCCGATCGGCCCGCGGACCTCGACCTGATCGCCGGTGGCGACCACGTCGTGGAGGTAGGGCGACACCTCGCCGTCCTCGATCCGTTCGACGGTGAGATCGATCGTCCCCACCCGCTCCGGCGCGGACGCGACGGAATAGCTGCGCTCCGTCTGGTACCCGTCCGGGGCCGTCAGCCGAACGTCATAATGCATGCCCGGCCGGTGGGCCATCCATTTAGGCAGCGCGAGCGTGAAGTTCTTCGTCTGCCGGGTTTCGGGCCGGATCGCAGTGACCGTCCCCGCTTGCCAGTCGAGAGCAGGCTCTGCCATCAGTCGCCGCTGTAGCGCTCCTCTTTCCAGGGATCGCCATGGATGTGATAGCCGAGTTGTTCCCAGAACCCGGGCTCGTCTTCCTCCATGAAGCGAAGGCCACGGATCCACTTGGCGCTCTTCCAGAAATAGAGATGAGGCACGACCAGCCGCGCCGGCCCTCCATGCACAGGCTCGAGCGCCTTGTCGCCGAACTGATAGGCCACGAACGCCTGCCCCTTCGTCATTTCCTCGAGCGGCACATTGGTCGTGTACCCGCCGTCGCTGTACGCCATCACGTACCTGCCGGCAGGCTCAACCTCGACCGCCTCAAGCAGTGTATCGACGCTGACGCCGAGCCACTTGGTGTCGAGCTTGGTCCACTTGGTCACGCAGCTGATGTCGACGGTGTAGCTCTGCGTGGGGAGCTTCTGAAAGTCGCCCCAGCTCCAGGTCACCGGTTTGCGCACCAGGCCGTCGATGGTGAACGACCACTTGTCCAGCGGTGTGTGGGGCGTAGGCCCCGCCGAGAGAACCGGAAAATCCGTCACGAGATACTGCCCCGGCGGGAGGCGGTTCTCGACCTCCGCCGGGCGGCGCCGTCCAAGAAACCCGCGAGAGATCAGACCAGCCATTGCTCTACCTCCTCAGCCTTCGCTGCCTGCGAAACATCGTTTCCCTCTCGTTCTGATCCTTCGATTAGACGAACTTTACCGGGGGCTCTGCACGTAATGCCGTTCGATGCTGACACCGGTCGCGACGATGGCGATGATCGGCATCAGCCACCACGCCACGATGTGGTTTGCATTCAGGATCGCGGTCACGATCAGCCCGGCGAGGACCGCCACGGCCACGGTCCAGTCATCACCGACGATGAAGTTGTACAGAAAACGCGGGATAGCGATGATCCACGACCAGATGCGCCCGTTCATGCCACTGCCCGAAGTGTGGTTCTCTGATGGCGCTGCCGCGCGATGTAAAGCATCGCCGTGACCGCATAGACGACGAGAAGCCCGAGGATCGCTGCGTCACTCGCAGGCCAATCGACGCCCAGGCCCTCCACAGACCAGAAGGTCCCGAAGGCCGTCAGCAGGGTACCGACGACGAGCTGCAGGAAGCTGCGCGGAATCAAGCGAAGTGGACTCTGGAGGATGAAGCCGACGGCGAGGAAGATGACGAGCGCTGATGCGCCGCCCAGGACCGCGGCCCCGTAGTTGTTGGCGGCTGCTCCGAACGACACGACAATGATCGCGATCTCCAGTCCCTCGAGCACCACCCCTTTCCAGGCCAGGAACCAGGCGGTCCAGTCCACACCCGGCCCCGACCACTGTTCCGCGGAGTCGTTCGGGTCGGCCGCCCCCATTCCGGCGAAGCCCCGGGCTGCGACCCGCACAATGCCCTTGCGAAACCACTGCAAGCCAAACACCAGCAGCAGGAAGCCTATGGCCAGGCGCAGCGGACCGATCGGGATCCGACTGAGCGCTGCCCCCAGGATCAGGACGACGACGGCCAGTGTGGCAAACCCTGAGAAGGCGCCGAAGATCGTCGATCGCCATCCTCGGGTGGCACCGACCCCGACGACGATTGCGACCATCTCAACGGCCTCCACCGCCGAGGCGAGAAAGGTCGTGATCACGACGGGAACTATTCCGCTCGAAACCATGTGAACCTCCGCGGTCGTCGGAGAATGTTGCCGGTCCGGTGGCCGCTTCATCAGGTTGGGTTACCCGCGCAAGACGAGCGTGAGAAAGCTGCAGGTCCCCAACTACTCTGCGGAGCGATGCAGTCCTGACTGAGTCTCTTAGCCAGCCTTCTGGGCCCGCAGTTTGCCGGACGCTGACCCTGTTCCCACCGAGCGCTGCAGCCCGGCGTTCGGAAGGCGCAGCCGCCTGAGGAGCAACGCGTTGACGGCCACAAGGAGGCTCGACCCCGACATGGAGATGGCGGCAATCTCGGGCCGCAAGACGATGCCGAGCGGCTCGAATATCCCGGCGGCGAGCGGTATGGCGATCGTGTTGTAGCCGACGGCCCAGGCGAGGTTCTGCCGCTCCTTGCGCAACGTCCCGCGTCCGATGGTCAAGGCGGTCGCGACATCGAGCACGTCTGAGCGCATCAGGACGACGCCAGCCGCCTCGATGGCGACGTCCGTTCCGGCCCCGATCGCGACCCCGAGGTCGGCCTGGGCCAGCGCCGGCGCATCGTTCACGCCGTCACCGACCATCGCCACCTTCTTTCCGCTCTGCTGCAGCTCCTTGACCTTGCTGGCTTTGTCGGCTGGCAACACGTCGGCGATCACCGACTCGATCCCGAGCTCGCGAGCAATGCGACGGGCCGTCGCCTCGTTGTCGCCGGTCAACATGACGACCTCTACTCCCATCTCGCGCAGGGTGGCAATCGCGGCAGCCGATGTTGGTCGTGGCGCGTCGGCGATGGCGATCAGCGCAACTGAACGGCCATCGACCGCCACGCAGACGATGGTACGACCCTCTGCCGCGATCTCCGCCCGGCGCGTCTCGAGGGCGCCAAGGGAGATCTTTTCGCGGGCCATCAGCCGAGTGTTGCCCACTGCCACCCGCCTCCCATCAACTCGGGCGACGGCGCCTTGACCCGGCACGTTCTCAAAGTCCTCCGCCATCGTCCGGCGCACGCCGCGCACGTCCGCGTACTTGACGACCGCCTGTGCGAGCGGATGTTCCGACTCGCGCTCCACGGCGGCCGCCAGCGCCAAGACCTCGGCTTCCCCAAGGCCCTCAACGACAAGCTGGGTGACCTCGGGCTCGCCCTTCGTGAGCGTGCCGGTCTTATCCGTGACCGCCATCTGGACACCCGCGGCAGCCTCCAAGGCGAGGGCATTTTTGAACAGGATGCCGCGCTTCGCGCCCAGCCCGGTCCCGACCATGATCGCGGTCGGAGTTGCCAGGCCCAGGGCATCCGGACAGGTGATGACAACCACGCTGATCGCATAGAGAATCGCGACCGACACCGATCGGCTCACCAGCAACCAGACAGCGAACGTGCCCGTGCCGCCGACGAGCGCGACGAGGACGAGCCAGAAGGCGGCCCGGTCGGCGAGTTCCTGCGACGGAGCTTTCGAGTTCTGTGCCTCCTGCACCAGATTGACGATCTGGGCGAGCACGGTGTCGCTCCCGACCCGGGTGGCCCGCGCCCGCAGCGTCCCGTTCTTGTTGATCGAACCACCGATCAGCTCCGAGCCTGGCCCTTTGGACACAGGGAGGCTCTCCCCGGTTACGACAGACTCGTCGACCTCGCTTTCCCCTTCCTCGACCGTCGCATCGACCGGGATCCTGCCCCCGGGCCGAATGAGCAACAGGTCGCCAACCATGACCTCTGCCGTGGGAATTTCCACCGGCTCGCCGCTACGGATGACGAGCGCCATTGGGGGGGCCAGCGATAGCAGCGCGCGAATGGCGGTGTTGGCGCTCCCGCGCGCCCGCATCTCGAACCAGTGACCCAGAAGCACAAACGTCGCCAGGAGCGACGACGCTTCGTAGAAAACGTCTCCCCCACCCGTCAGGCTTATGACAAGTGAATAGATCCAGCCCGAGCCGATGGCCACCGAGACCAGAACCATCATGTCGAGGGTGTGGGCGCGGAGCGCCCCAACCGCGCCCTCGAAGAAGACGCGCCCCGAGTAGAAGACAACGGGCAGGCTCAGCAGCAGCTGAAAGAGATCATCGCGGAGGCTGAAAGGTGCGGGGACGGTGAAATGGAAGACAGTTCGACCGATGCTCGACCAGAGCACGATGGGGATAGAAAAAATCGCGGCCACCAGGAAACGGTTTCGCATGTCGCGGACCATTCCCTCCATAGACATTCCCGCGTGGCCCATGTGCGCCATCTCGCCGCTCATATCCATATACGGACCTCTTGCGGTCGCCCGGCGAATATTCGTTGATCTGGGCGCCGCAGGATCAGATTGGAAGGATGAGCGGTGCCGCGTAGCCCTCGCTTCACGATCCGGCGTGAGCCTCGGGAAGGCCTGGCCTTGCCTCTGGTGTTTTCAACCAGCGGGCCTCGAGCGCCGCGCCGTCAACCGTCAGCGCGACATCGATGTTTCCCCGGGTCGCCCTCGAATAGGGGCAGCGTTCGTGCGCACGAAGCATCAGCTCCTCAGCGTCGACCCGCGACAGATGCGGCGCGTGGAGGTCGAGGGCCACGGATAATTCCAGGCCGCCGCGTCCCGTGGGGCCGATACCCACCCGAGACGTGATGGTCGACTCGGATGCATCGAGCTTCCGACTCCGCGCGACGCCCAGCATGGCCGACTGAAAGCAGGCCGCATACCCAAGCGCGAAGAGTTGTTCCGGATTGGTGCCGGGCCCGCCGTCGCCGTCCATCTCTTTGGGAACCGATAAGTCGACCTGGAGGCGGCCGTCAGTGCTTCGGCCATGCCCGCGTCGCCCCCCTTCGACTACCGCTTCCGCCGTGTACAGGATCTTCATTGGCGCTCCTTTGAGCATGTCAGATTTCGTCGTGATCGAATTGGGTGCAGGCCCCCGGGCAACAGGGGCCTGCAAATGTGGGAAGGGAGGGCTAGTGCGCGGCGGCCGACCGGCCGGTCAAGTTACCCCCCATGATCAGAACCGAACCCGCGTTGACGAATGCCAGAACGCCAATGACCCAAGCGCTCCAAGCCATCGCGGTAATCCCGCTAAATCCAAGCACCCATGGAGCCAGGAACAAGAGGACGCCCTCGATCAACGGAAGGTATTCGATGGTCGGGTTCCACCGAAACAGCAGCGACCCGGCGCCGAAGACGAAGAGCAAAACGCCGCCGACGTACGCCGTCCAGGCTGCCGCCGTCTGCGAGGTGTCCCCAAAGACGAACGGCGTGATGAAGAGGACCACTCCCAACAGCGCGTTAATCCAGTCCTGCCAACGCATTTCTCCAGACATCGCAATCAACCTCCTGGTGTTGTTGTCGCTAACGACGTGAAACTTCGACTCAGCCATGTGCTACAGACGGTATTGACGTCCAACGAGATACGTGATCAGCGTGAGGTACTCCTCCGAGTCGGCCGAGCTCACCCAGCGGTCGACCCCTGGCGCGCGGCTGAAGAGCGCAAGGAATTCGTCCACCGTCAACTTCTCTGGCATGACGTCACCTCCTTTGTGAAGTCCAGGCGCTCAAGCGCCCAGCGAGCTCCGTAAGATTCGACGCCGCTTCCGTGCTCCTGACGCCATCGTCACTCGCCACCTCGAGCAGCTCGTCCTCGAACTCCGCGCCGGTCATCAAGCGGAAGAGACCGTGCTGGATCTCAAAAACGACGTCGATGGCGGCTGTGGGCGACGGGTGTTGCGCGATGCGCGGCTCATATTCGAACGGCAGGTCGATAACCAGCGCGCTCAGCTCGGACTGCCAGGATTTGGGGGCGCGTCTTACCTGCAGCAGGTTGAGCGTCTCGAGCTCCGCCAGCATGGCGTCCGTTCGTTTGAGGAGCGAGGGCAGGCGCCGGCTCGCGCGCCGCCCTTCGACGAACGCATCGATCGCAGCTCTGATCTCCTGGTTGGCCGATCCGAGTGGTCCGCTCGTGTGCTTCACCATTTGATTTCCGCCTACCTCACCACGAGAAAGCCCGTCATCAGCGTCGGGTGCACATCGCAACGGAAGAAGTAGCGTCCCGGCGTCGATGGCACCGCGAACGAAACCGATTCCACGTCATTGGGGCCTGCTTTGATGCCGGTACTCGCGATCGAGGCTGCCGAGGCGTCTGCCCCGTCGAAGAGGTGCCAGTCGTGGGGAATAGCGCTGTCATTCGTGTATGTGAGCGTGACGTGCGCGCCGGCGGCCGCAGACAGCTGATCCGCGTTGAAGGAAAGGCCATTGCCCTGGTTCGACGTGCTGATGCAGAGCGAGGTCGTCGACGGCGTGCACGAAGACGATAGGGTGGGTGTGACCGTCGCCGTCGCGCTAGCAATCGTCCCGGCCGCTCCGAGCTTGAGCGATACGAGCATCGGCGTGGCGCCGAGGCCGACGGGCACCAGCAACCGGTCGCCCGCGGCCGCGAGGAACCCATTGATTCCGCCTGGCGCCTGCCATGACCACACCTGCTTGCCAGATGTCCGGTTGAACGCCAGAACCTTGCCATTGAAGGTCGAGGTGAAGACGAGGTCGCCGGCCACGACGACGCTGCCAAAGTCCTCAGAGTCGAGCTTCGAGGCCCAAAGGATCCGTCCCGTGTTGACGTCGATGGCGTCCAGTTCGCCCGTTCCCGTGCTCGGGTTTGGAAGGGTGTAGCCGGTGTCGGTGAAATTGGTCTGGAGGTTGGCGACGGGGACGTAGACCACGCCGTTCGCGGATGCCATTGGTGTCTCCACGCCACCGAAGATTCCCGGAAGCACGGTCACCGTCTGTCCGACTGGGATGGCCGTCAGGCCGTCGTTTTGATGCACGCCAACGGGCGTCTTCCAGATCTGGCTGCCGGTTGCGCGATCGAACGCGATGACGTAACCGCCCTTGCCCGCGCCAATGACGATCTTGCGCGACGATCCGCCAATCGTCGCTGTCGTGAGGATTGGTGAGATTTGAAAATCGGCGTCGAAAAGGTCAAACGGCTTGGGCTGGTTGTACCAGAGCAGGTTTCCAGAACGGTCGAGGGCGATCTCGGACTCGGTGTAGAGATTTGGGGCTGGGCGGCTCGAGCCGTTGGGATAGCCCTTGATGCCCGGCCAGGGTGCCGCGTTGTTCGTTCCCCAGTAGGTCGTGCCAGTGGCGGTATCGATCGCCGGCGGGTACCAGGCTCCGCCGCCGCTGTTGATCAGGGGATTCCCCCAGAGGTTGCCATCCTTGATCGTGTCGAAGGTCCAGAGGTCATTGCCTGTGCGCTCATCCAACGCGTGGATGGTGCCTTTGCCCGTCCCATCTTGCGGCTGCTTGGTCTCGAAGTCGACCGTGCTCACGTAGACGGTGCTACTGTGCGCCGTGAGCTGCTGGCTGATCTGCTGCAGCGGCGGAGCGATCTGCTTGGACCACACTTCCGTTCCGGTCTTC
>VBFR01000129.1 GCA_005889345.1 Chloroflexota bacterium | reverse complement strand
TGACCGTGTAGCCACCCTGGGTGTCAGTCACCGTGTTGTTAACCGGCGCCGTGTAGAACGACGACGTCGGATCGTTGTTCGCCGGGTTCTGGTTGAAGACCGCGAACGTGTCGTCCAGGGCGTAATACAGAGCGTAGTTGGGCTGTCCGTTCGGGTTCGAGCTGGTACCGACCAGGCTCTGCGCCCCGGCGAGCGAGCCCGAGTCGACCGCATCCTGCATCAGCCGGCGCTGGAAGTAGAGGCGGCCGGCGTCGATGGCGAGCGCGAGCATGCCGCAGATCGCGACCATGGCCAGCGCCATGATGACGATCGCCTGGCCTACGCCCCGACGGCGGATCTTGATCAGCATCTCAATACTCCGCCCGCATCGACGAGCCGGCTTGCAGGATGAATGAGGCGCCGGTCAGGTTCGAGATCATGGCCGTCATCGGGGCGAACCGGTAGGTCACTCGCACGGTGACCTGTGGATTTCCCGGCGTGCGGTTCGGCGAGATCCAGATGTAGCCCGTGTTGGGTTCGCTCACTGGGGGGACCGATGGAAAGGTGCACGGTATCGGCAACGCCAGGCACGGGTCTTCCTTGAGCACCATGCCGCCGCCACCGATCTTGGCCAGGGTGGCGTTGATGATGACGCTGTCGGGCGGTGTGCTCGCGTAGTTGCTGCGCAGCACGAGCTGCCGGGCACCCTCGTGAGCGGCCTCGGCGATATTGATGTAGACGGAGATCGCGCGTCCGAAGTCAAAGATGCCCATCACCATGAGGAACAGGAGGCCCGAGAGCAGGGCGAACTCGACCATCGCTTGACCACGTGACTTTGCCGGACGCTGCAGACCACGCATCAGTAGTTCGTCCTCATCTGCACCGACACGCTCATATGAATGGGGTTACCGACGAGTTGCTGCATCAGCGGCGTGAAGAGCTGGAAGTCGTATTTCACGTTGACCGTTACGTAGTAGTTCTGTTGGCTGGTATCGCCGGAGACCCACTTGTCGATCCGGTTGCTCCCATCGGGGCAGCCGGCCGTGGACATGCTCGAGTCGTGGGGCGGACAAATCGAAACCGAGTTAGGAGTGATGCCGCTATAGGTCAGCTCGTTGTAGACGGCGTTGACGATGTTCGCATCTGTCTGAACCGGGCACGTGGCGTAGCTGTTCGCGCTGGAGCAGTTCGGCGTCTGGGGCCCGGTGTAGATGTTGAGGATGGAGACTCGGGCACCTTCCCGTGCGGCGTTCGTGACCGAGACCTGGAAGTAGTAGGCGCGGCCGAAGTCGAGCAGCCCAAAAGTCAGGAAGGCGAGCAGTGGCAATACCATGGCCATCTCGACGAGCGACTGCCCAGCGCGGCACCGCCAGCGACCTGTTTTCATGGTTTCGTTACCGGCCGGGGGTCGTGTTAACCGCCCGCGCCTATTGGGGATAACGAAAAGCCTAAAGGCCTCCAAGTACGAACCCGATCACGGCTCGTTACAGGTCCCGTTACGGGTTGACACGCCACCCGTCTCAGCGCGATGAAGAAAGACGAGCGGCTGTTTGTGAACAAACGTTCCGTATTGCGGCATTTGCACCAGGCCGCTAACGTTCCCCCTGCGACCTGTCAGAAAGCCAGTCAGAGAAGGAAACGACTCTGATCGGTTGCTGGCGAGGGGACCGCAAGGTTCCCACTCTCGAGCCGTGAGGCTCGGGGGCCCGGCCCGCAAGGGCTGGGGAATCGGTTGTCGCAAGACGACCGGTTCTGCCGGCGACGAAGGTCCGGCCCGCAAGGGCTGGGCTGGGCAGCGGGATGAAGGCTCGCTGGGTAACACCGGTGAGTTGTAAACCGTAACGGCAGGTCGTATTATTTTTGTCCCCTCCCTGATCGTCGCCCGGATGCGGGGGCATCCTAGAATCAACCCGGATGGAGCCGGCGAATTCGGGCGCGCTCGAGGCGCTACTCAAGCGTGGCGAGCTTGTCGAGTCGACGTCCGAGATGACGCCGGACTATCTCCGCGAGCTGAAGCACACGCTGCTCGTCTCCGGCGACACGGAACTGATCTCGGCGCCCGCCTACTACCTGGCGGCGCGCAAAGCCCCCAGCGTCAACGCCTTCATGACCGGGATCGCCATCATCCAGGACGAGCTGGCGCACGCGCACATCGCGTATCACATCCTGGAAGAGCTGGGGGAGAGTCAGGAGGCGTTGATCTTCAAGCGTGATCCGAAGGCGTTTCGGTATCCCTACGCCTTTGACGTCCCACTGGAGAGCTGGACCGAGCTGGTGGTGGCGAACGCGATGTACGACCAGGCCGGCTTCTGCCTGCTCGGGGACATCCACGAGCATGGGTCGTACGGACCCTGGAAGCGGGGGCTGGTGAAGGTCATGGCTGAGGAGAATTTCCATTTGCGCAACGGCCGCAACTGGTCAAAGCGCATCAGTCAAGCGGGCGGCGAAGCGCGAGAAGAGCTGCAGCGGGCGGTCGACTGGATGTTTCCGCTGACCGTCGAATGGTTCGGCCTGCCCGACAATCTCAAGCAGCACTCGACCCAGCTGGACTATCGGCTCAAGGGCCTGACCAATGACCAGCTGAGGCAGCAATGGCTGTCGACAGGTTTCCGTGCACATTCGATGCCGACGAGAAGCGCTGGGACTTCAACGATCCGTGCAGCTGGGATGCGGTCCTCAAGCGGTGGCGCGAGCGGGGGCCGCGCAACGCCGAGATGGTCGCCCTCTTCCAGGAGAGCTTCGCCAAGTTCCAGGTGCGCGCATGAGTTTCTCCCCGCTTTTTCACGCCGGAGCGGGGCCCCTAGACTCCCCGCTTTTTCACGCCGGAGCGGGGCCCCTTGAGGCACGCCTCTGGTCGGCGCTGGCGGAGATCAACGACCCGGAGATGCCGGTCAACCTGGTTGACCTCGGCTTGATCTATGGCCTGACCGTCGACGGCGGCCGGGTTTGCGTGAGCCTCACGTTCACGGCGATGGGCTGCCCGGCCAGTGAGATGATCATGGGCGACATCCGCGAGCGTTTGCTCGCCGAGCCGGGTATCGAGGATGTACGTCTTGACGTTGTTTGGGATCCACCGTGGACATCGGCGCGATTAACGTCCGACGGTCGGGAGGCTCTGCGAGCCTGGGGGCTTTCGGTCTGATGCCGTACACGCGTGTACATGCCGAGGTTCACGAGTACGACGTCTTCGCCCGCAAGACCCGCGTCGAGCCGCTGCACCAGGTCGGCTCGGTGGTCGCGCCGGACGACGACCTGGCCATGGCCTATGCGCGCGCGACCTACGACGAAGAGCGCTGGGTCGAGATGATGATCGTGCCCAAGGCGGCGATTATTTCGCTCTGGGCGCCGGGCGGAGACAGCTGAGTCTCTACTCGCTCGTCAAGAGCCTCGCCGACAACAAGCAGCTGCTGGGAATGCGCTACGCGGAATGGTGCATCGCCGCGCCCACGCTCGAAGCGGACATCGCGGCGGCCGCCATGGGCCTGGACGACATCGGCCACAGCCGCGTGCTCTACGGATCATTGCGCGAGCTCGGAACCCCGGACGCCGCCGCCGATGATGCCGCGACCTATGCGAACGTTCCGTACCTGGACCGGCCGTGGACGGAATGGACGCAGTTCGTCGCCGCCAACGCTGTGCTCGATAGCGCCTTCACGCTGATGATGGAGGCGCTGGCCAACGGCAGTGTCGACGTGCTACGAACGCGGCTCAAAAAAATGCTGCAGGAAGAGCGCTATCACACGCTGCACGGCCGGAGCTGGATGCAGGAGGTGAACGCCGGCGCCGCGTTGGAGCGGGCGTGGCGCGAGGCGCTGGCGTGGATCGGCCCGGAAAACAGCGACGTCGACGAGCTGCATCGGGCGGGCCGCCTCGCGTACGGCGTGCGCGACCTGCGCCGGCTGCTCGAAGAGAGGCTGGAAGGCCAGGCGGCGCCGAATGCGCTCGAGTGGGCCGGCTGGGAACCGATCCGCCGGCGCACCCAGCCGGGCGGCATCGACCAGGCGACGCTCGAGATGCTGCAGGGGCTCGCGGAAAAGCGATACATGCCGGCAAGTGGATAAGCCTCCACCCCGACCCACCCCCGCCAGCGGCGCAGGCAGATTGATGCCGCAAGGTGGGAGGGAAGATCTCGATAAGGCGCGCTGCCCGTTTTGCCGGTCGGCGGACACCGAGGTGATTTCGCTCTTCGGCAGCCAGGTGATGACCATGCAGTGCAAGTGCCACGCGTGCGGCAGCTTCTTCGAAGCCTGCAAGTACTGACCGATCATCCGTTTGCGAACCGCAGTTTGGGCTTGCGGGCTGATGACGCGGCACTCTACGATTACTCCCGCGACCTGTCAGAAAGCCAGCCGATGAAGGAAACGACACCGGTCGGTTCCCGAACCCCGGGCCCGCAAGGACCCGAATAGTACGGAGCGAAGGTCCTCCCGGAAACGGGTGGACTGGGCGGCGGTAAGGGCTCGTTGGGTCACACCGGCGGGTTATCAACCGTAACGATGGGTCGCTTCAATTTCTACAGGTTCTGCCGGCTTTGCCTTCCCGAGCACGGCAGACCTGTGGACGTTGATTAGTCTTGAGTTGGTGTGACGAACTTCTACCTCACGAGCGCCGCGGCGGCCGCGACACTCGTTGGGCTGCTGTTCGTCGCGGTGCAGATCGGGCCACCGCTGGTGGGTGCGGGACCGATCCGCCGCCGCCACGCGATGGCGCGCTCGACCTTCTCCATCTTCGCGACGCTCTTCGCGCTCTCGCTTTTCCTGCTCCTGCCCGACCAGAGCATCCGCCTGCGCGCCCTCGTGGTGATCGCCGCAGGGGTGGTGGGGGCATATCGCGCGATTCGCACCTGGATACCGGTCTGGGCGGACAAGCTCCAGGGTCGAATCGAATTCCGGCTGTTACAAACGGCCTGGCTCCTGCTTGGCCCGGTCACGGCCTACATTTTCCTGGTGGTCGCCGGGCTTCAGCAATTGCGCTCGGCCGATCGCGCCGTTCTCGACAGAAATAGCGCGGGATGGTTCATCGTGCTGTTCCTTATCGCGGTTCGCAACTCCTGGAATTTACTGGTCGAGGCCAACGCCCCGCCGGCTTAGTTTGCCCGAAATACGGGCCCTTGTTTTCCAAAACTTAATGGGCTATCGTCTTTAGGCGGCTGTTAGCACCCGCCGGGCGATCGCGGCTTGATGGACCCAAGGAGGCATCCACTTGAAGAGACGCACTCTGCTTTCCCTTGCGATTCCGATTTTCGTGGCAACCTTCTATGCTGCGCTGCCGGCTTCGGCCAGCCTGGGACCGGGGGTCGGCAAGGTCCCGCAGGACACCCAGGACGACGCGACCTATGCGAGCAGTTTCCAGGCCAACCACGTCACGAACGTCGACGCCACCACCCAGCGGACCAGTTGCTACACGCCAGAGGTGCCGTATGCGACCAGCGATGGCCCTGCCGAGGGATACAGCGGCGAGTCGGCCTGCGCCGGGGCGTCCACAACGGGCGAAAATCTCGGTCCCTACCCGACCCAGTCGACCAGTAATCCTGGTTTCCCGGCGACGACCCCGATGCTGGTCAAGGACCATTCTGAGTCGGATATTCGCGTGGATCCAACGAACCGCCAGCACCTGATCGGCTCATCGAAGTGGTTTAACAGCCCGGAAGGCTACAACCACGCGCTCGGCTTCTACGAGTCCTTCGACGGGGGCAAGACCTGGGACGTCCAGGGGCACATCCCCGGCTACGAGGGCTGGACGGATAATACCGACCCGGTCGGCGCCTTCGACGGGTTCGGTAACTACTACGAGTTCCTGCTGAACTACCAGTTCTTCTACAACTCGGACGGGAGCCATAACTTCACCCTGGCCACGCAGCGCGAGCCCAACCCGGGTCAGGCGGCGGAGGTGGTCGCGGTGGCTGTCCATCCGCACGTCTCAAACAGCAAGAAACAGACTGCGACCAACTGGATCACGACCCACAACAGCGGGCCCGACTTCGTGGCCACCTACGACAGCATCGGCAACGAGCCGGACAAGCAATGGATCGCGATCGACGACAACCCGGCGAGCCTGCATTACAACCGTGTCTACGTCATGTGGGTCGACTTCCACCACATTCCGCCGGCGCCCTTCGTCTCGTACGCGGACGCTAAGGCGGACGGGACCCATACCGACTGGGTCAAGCCGATCGCTTTGCCGATGGGGCCCCATCATCCCAACGGTGACACGTACTTGCTGCCGCATGTCACGCCAGACGGCAACGTTTACACCACGCTCACCAACGAGACGGTTGCGAGCGGCTTCACGAGCAACAGCGTGGTGCTGGACCGCTCGACAAACGGGGGAGCGGACTGGTCGACCATCTCGGATGTGATCACCAACGTGACCGGGCCGGTCTTCTGCTGCGACAACAACACCACCTTCCGGGACGGGATCTTCGATACATTCACCACCAGCCCATTCAAGCTGGCCAATGGGAACTATCCGCTCTACACCTCCTGGGAGGATGACAGCACGGGGCACATCAACACAATCCTGAGCGCCTCCTACGACGGCGGATTTTCGTGGAGTTCGCCCATCCAGGTCAATGACAATGCGGACCCGAACACCGACGAATTCCAGCCGAACCTGACCGCAGCTGCCAATGGCACGGTGAGCGTGGCCTTCTACGACCGCAGGCTCAGCTGCCCGGCGGCCGGGACGGCTGATGCGGCGAACGCGGGCCTCGCTCTCGATACCGTTAATGCGAACTTCTCGGGCAGCCTGCCGCCCTACGGCGCATCCAACTACTGCGTCAATGCCAGCATCCAGTTCTACAAGCCGGATCTCACGCCGATCGGCCACAACATTCGGATTAGCGCGAACACCTGGGACCCGCAGCTGAATGCGGCGCACTACTCCAATGCCACCGTCGATAAGACCTTCATTGGCGACTACTTCGGCAACACGACTGGCCCGAATGGGAGCGGCGGCTCAATCGACTACACGACGTCCGTCTCGACCTACAACGATGGCTCGAACCCCGAGTTCCGACAGCAGCAGATCGTGGCGACCGTCGCCGTTCCCTAGCAGCAATCCATCCGGGGAGGAGCAATCCTCCCCGGAGACAGGCAGAGAGGATACGAGAAATGGGGAAGCTGAACGCCCATGACATCCGGTGGATTCGGAACGTCGTGATCGCGGCCGCGGCCATCGTCGCAGTCGCCCCGGGGAGCCTCGCCGCCGGGGCCAACCGAGGCGCAGCGTCAGGACTCTGGTCGTCGGCGGTGTCAGCCACCAACACGGTGGTCAGTAGTCCCACCAGCGGCGGTGGCTACGCAGAGTTCACGCCGGTACCGGGCGGCTGCGTAGGTCCGAGCCCGAACAATTTCAACGCCAACCACTCGGAGTCGGAGCTGGCGGTCGAGCCAGGAACCGAACAGATCGCTGGCTCGTCGAAGTTCTTCTTCGATAAATTCTCGACTCGATACAACTTCTATCTCAGCAGCTACAAGATCAACGGCGCCGGCCACAGCAACAACATCATTCAGGGCTACGACTGCTCGACTACCGAGACAACCCCCGGCGTTCTCAACCAGAACATGCCGCCGAGCTGGACCAACACGACGGACCCCAATCTCGGCTTCGACACCAAGGGCCGCGTCTACCAGACCATGCTGCCCTTCAACGCCTTCTGGACCAACCTGCACCCCGACGGCGCCATCACCATGTCCTACAGCGACGACCTCGGCGCCCATTGGGTCACCGGCAATGGCGGCCAGGCACTGGAGCAAGTTCCTAACTCCAGCTCCTTCCAGTTGGGACACGTCGAGGACAAGCAGTGGGTCGCCGTCAATCATTACCCGAACGGCAACCAGTTTGGCAACAAGTTCCAGGATCACGTCTATGCAACCTGGGACATCATCGACGGCAACGTCGGCAGCACAGTCAAGCTGAGGGCAGCCGCATCCGCCGACCGCGGACTGAGCTTCTCGAAGGCGAGGACGATCGTCTCCAGTTCGATCGACCAGCTGCGCGACCAGTTCAGCCAGCCGGCGGTCGATCCCGCGGGCGACCTGTACGTCGCCTACACGAATATCGGGACGAAGTCGACGGCCGCTGATTTCTTCGTGACGAAGTCGAGCGACGATGGCCAGACCTTCAGCACGCCGATCAAGGCCGGATCAGGGAACACCATTGGGGTGGGGAGTGTGCGTGTGACGAACACTACCTTCCGCGACGGGATCAACTTCGCCTTTGCGGTGTCGCCGGACTACCCGGGGCACCTGTACCTCGCCTACAACGACTTCAACGGGACCCAGTACAACGTGTTCCTGGTGCAGTCGATGGACGGCGGACTGACCTGGACGACGCCCGTCCCGGTCAACGACGATATCTCCGGCGGAACTGCTGATCACTTCCAGCCGGCCGTCGCCGCCGGACCCGGCGGAGCGGTGGCGGTCGGATTCTATGACCGCCGCGCGGCCTGCCCAAACGACAAGAGCATCATTGCGCAGGACGTCGGGCGGACCAATTTCTGTATCAACGTCTCGGTCCAACCGTTCAAAGACTCGGGCACGGGCGCGGTTCCCGTTGGCTCGAATATTCGAGCGTCGAACGCAACCTGGGACCCGCAGCAGCCCGGTCTGCTGGTCAACCCGGACGGCACGACGAGCGACCTGCAGACATTAGGCCGCTTTGGGCACATGGCGTGCGCGTCGCACAACGACCCCTGCCGGCTGTCCTTCATCGGCGACTACTTCGGGCTCGCCATCTCGGGGAGCAACATCTACACCCTGTCCGTGTCAACCCACGATCCATCCTCGGTCGTCTCCGACCAGGGGACGCCACTTTACTACCAGCAGCAGGTACTCGCGACGATCAGTCGCGCATCGATCGGCAGAGGATTTTGATCGAAGGGCTCCCGGCCAGGGCCGGGAGCCCCCTTCGCCCATAAGGAGGGAGAATTGAAAGTCAGAACTCATCTGATCGGGATCAGCAGCGCTGCGGCTTTGGCGGCAGGCGCCGCGATAATGCCCGGGTTCGGCGTAAGTGCCGGCGTCAGCAACGGCAGCCTTTCTCCGCCACCGTTCGCGCTTTCCGGTCTTCCCGCGATGACTCGCGGCTCGAGCGACCGCCCAGCACTCGAAGCGGCGTCCTTTGGCGCGGCGCGGCGATCATCAACGACGGCCGGCCCCGCCGTCGGGCCGAATGTCAACGTCATCGGCCGCCAGGACGTCGTGCAGCAGGCGACGATCAACGGCGTGTCAGTCAAGACCTGCAACCCGGGGATGGAGACGGCGCAAAACGAGACGACGATCGCCGTGAATCCGGGCGACGCCGGCAACCTGGTTGCCGGTGCCAACGACTACCGGCTGTACGAGCCCAGCGAGAACCGCTATGACGCCTCCGGCGGCTTCTACCGCTCGACGGACGGCGGCGCCAGCTGGTCGGCGGGCTTCTTGCCGGGCCTGGTTCGGGCGAACTTGAAGGCGCCCGGACCCTATGAGTCTGCCGGAGACCCCGCGGTGGCGGCCGGGCCGGCAGGAACTTTCTGGTACGCCAACCTCGCCTTCGATCGGACCGACAACGCCAACGCGGTGGCGGCCAGTCGCTCAACTGACGGCGGCAAAAGCTGGACGACGGGTTACGTCTTCAAGACGTCAGCAGCCGACGGGGCCAAGCTGTTCAACGACAAGGAGTGGATCGCAGCCGACCCGACCAATCCGGACGTCGCCTACGTGACATGGACCGAGTTCTTCATGGGCGCATCCGGCGTAACGAGCAGCGAAGTCGTCGTCATCTCCAGGACCGTTGATGGAGGCACGACCTGGTCGGCGCCCGCGCAGGTCCCCTCCTCGCCGTCGCTGGGATCCGGCGACCGAAAGAACACCTCGGGCTCGACCGTAACGGTCGACGCCGCCGGCGTCGTCCGGGTGACATTCGAGGCGACGTCGAACGGCCATGACTGGGTCGCCTACGCGACGTCGACCGACGGCGGGGCCACCTTCACCACGAAGCTGCTCGCGATCATCGCCGACATTCCGAGCCCGTTGCCGGGGGCAACCTATCGCGACGACAGCTTCCCGGCGTTCGGCATGGATGGCAGCTCGCTGCATGTCGTCTGGTCGAACTGGAACGGCACGAACGCCCGGATCGTCTACATTCGATCAACCGACGGGGGTGCAACCTGGAGTACGCCCGTCAACATCAGCGGCTCATCCGGCGATCAGCTATTCCCCTGGGTGGCGGCCGCGAACGGCAAGGTCTATGCCACCTGGTTCAACCGCGCCCCCGGAGGGGGCAATACCTACTCGATTTCCGGCGTCGCGTCGACTGACGGCGGCGGCTCCTGGTCAGCACCGGTGACGGTTTCGACGGCCACATCCGACGTGAGCCAGGGCAACCGGTTTGGATTTCCGACCTGCGCCGCCAGTTTCGTCGGCGACTACAGCGGCATCACGGTGGACTCCGCGGGGGTCGCGCATTCGCTCTGGACCGACGTCCGCGTCGAGCGCAGCACGAACACCGATCCGGGAGGCACCAGTCAGGATCCTTTCACCGCGACGCTCTCCTCGTAGCGCAACGTGACTGGAGAGGGGCGGCCTCACCGGCCGTCCCTCTAAGCCAACCGCATCGAGCGGGGCGGCGAGCTTGCCGCCCCGTATCCGCGGAGCAGAAACAAGCCGATCGCCGCGAAGACCGCGCCGAACCCCGTGCTCAACCAGAACCCGGCGACGGTCGGCTGGTAGCGGGAGGCATAGGCCCAGTACACAATCAGCGGAAATAGATCGTATGCGGCGTGGGCGGCCATGGTCGGCCAGATGGCGTTCATCCGAAGACGGACAGCAGCGAGAAAAATGCCGACCAATGCCGCTTGCCATGCCTGGTCTAGCACATACGCCGGTGGTATCGAGACGCTCGTGAACAGGTTATTCACGTGGCTGGCGCCGAACAGGATCGACGAAATCAGGACCGCGGGCAGGAGGCCTTTGCCGATGGCGGCCCGCAAGACGATCCCGCGGTAGAACAACTCCTCGAGCCCGGTGGCGAGAATCAAATAGACGGCGGCGAGAATCAGCGTTCCGCCGTGCACATGGATTCCACGCGTCAGACTCAAGGCCGGCACAAGGAGCCAGAGGCCCACCAGCCAGAGCAAACGCCATCGGCGCCATTGCGACGGCGGCGTAAACCCGGACGAGGTCCACCAGCCTCGCCAACTCAGAAGGGCGATGCCGGCGCCCAACGGAAGAAGGATGACGAGAAAAGAGCGCAGCCATGCGACGCCTCCGCTCATCAAGAGTCCAGCCGGCACGAGGGGACGAACCAACCCTCTCGCAGCGATGAGCAGGCCGATTTCGAGTAACGCGGCGGCGATCGCAAAGACCAGCGGTCGCTCGCGAAAACGAAGCAGGAGCGCGATTGCGGCGCCCGTGGCCAATATCCCCAGGGCGGCGTCGATACGCCAGTCGATTGAGGAGGGGGCTAACCCGGGCAGGGCCATTGCCCTATGACGGCGCGGCCTTGCGAAGCTTCCGGCCTAGCTCTTCAGCTCGACCGGGATGATGGTCTGCTTGAGCAGCTCCGTGCCGCGCAGCACCTGCGCCTCGGCGGGAATGCCGACCGGCCAGTCGGTGAGGAAATGCTGGAGGTCGTCGACGTCTTTGATGGTGTGGTTGGCCAGGCTGACCAGGACGTCCTGGTTTTTCAACCCGGCGCCCTGGGCGGGCCCGTTCGGATCGACATGAGCGATCCGAACCCCGCTGTCCTGCTCGAGGTGGTAATAGCGGTTGACGCGGCGGTGGATCGGCCAGGTCTCACCGGTGATGCCGAGGTAGGAACGGACGACGCGACCGTCGCGAATCAGCACCGAGACCACGCGCTGGGCGGTGTTGCTCGGTACGGCAAAGCAGATGCCCTGGGCCATCGCGATGATCGCGGTGTTGATACCGACCACCTGGCCGCGGGTATCGACCAGCGGGCCACCGGAATTCCCGGGATTGAGTGCGGCATCGGTCTGGATGATGTTCTCGATGGTGCGCCCGCTTTGCGCGCGCATGGTGCGGCCGACGGCGCTGACGACGCCGGTCGTCACCGTGGACTGAAAGCCGAAGGGATGCCCGATCGCGACCACAAGCTGGCCGACCTGCAGGCGGCTGGAGTCGCCCAGGCGGGCGTGGGGAAGACCAGCGCCCGAGGCGCGCAACACCGCGAGGTCGGTATGGGGATCCTTGCCGACGAGCTCCGCCTTCAGGGATGAGCCATCACGCAAGGTGAGCTCGTAGGCTTTGACGGCGCTGACGACGTGACTGTTGGTGAGCGCGTAGCCGTCGGGCGTGATCAGCATCCCGGTGCCGACGCCGCTGACGCCGACCACGGCGGGGCCGACCGACTCGACGACCGAGATGACGGCCCGCGAGTAACTGTCCAGGAGATCGACATCCGAGATCATTCGTGGGTCGTACCCAACCCCGGCCGGGTTAAACAACTGCTTATCATGGGCGACATATGGAACCGCTCGATTTCACGAAACGGATCATCGATTTCAACCGGTTGATGGAGGGGGAGAACCGCGACAGCCACGACGCCCACGACATCGCGCATTGGCGCGCCGTCTACAGGGAGATGATCGCCTTCAAGGAGCAGCTGCTCGCCCAGACGCGCGAGCAGATCCGGAAGGTCCCCGAGACCCAGAAGGAGCTTGGCGGCCTCGACATCCCATTCCTTACGGCCGAGATGCAGCGGCTCAAACGCGGCCTCGAGTTCTGGGAGTCGCGCTAATTGAAGTGACGCCTTAGCGGCCGACAACGTGCATGCGCCAGCCGCCGAGGTCATCTGAATCCGGGTGATGGTGCATCTCTTCGCCGGCGCTGGCGCGGAGCAAATCCTCGATGGCGCGCTGGCTCTTGATGAAGGCGGTGACGACCTCGGGGTCGAAGTGGGTCGCTGAGCCTTTGAGGATTTCGGTCTTCGCGTACTCGAACGTGCGCGCCGCCCGGTAAGGACGGTCAGATGTCATGGCGTCGACCGCGTCGGCGACCGCCAGGATGCGTGCCCCAAGCGGAATCTCGTCGGCCCGCAGCTCATCGGGGTAGCCGTTGCCGTCCCACCGTTCATGGTGATGCCGGATCAACGGCAGCACCGGATCCAGAAAATCGATGCCCTTGAGCATGTCGACTCCGATCACCGGGTGCTTCTGCATACGCATCGCCTCGTCGGGCTCGAGCCGTGCCTGTTTGCGGAGGATCGCATCCTCGATGCCGATCTTGCCGATGTCGTGCAGTACGCAGGCGCGGCGCAGCGCGCTGATCTCGGGCTCGGTGCATCCGAGAGCCTGCGCCATGATGACGGCGTACTCTTCGACCCGTCGCGTGTGGCCATGGGTATAGGGATCGCGGGCCTCGACTGCAGCCGCCAAAGCCTCGATCGTCATCAGGTATGTGTCCTGGAGTTGCGTCATCGTCGTGCGCAGCGAGGCGCTTTTCTCTTTCATGCTGCGCGTCATCTGGTTGAAGGAGTCGGTGAGCTCGCCGATCTCGTCGTGAGTCGTCACCGGTGCCTGATGGTCGAGGTCGCCGGCGCTGACCAGCCGGGTCGCCTCCACCAGGCGATGCACGGGACGGGTGATGCGACGCGCGAGCCAGATGCCGATCGCGAGGGTGAAGAGCACGCCCGCGAGGAACAGTGTGACCAGGATGATGCGCAACTGGTTGGTATCGGCGAGTAGGCCGGCGGTCGACCCGACCGTACCGACGTAACCAAGGTTCGCCGTGCGAACCACCCACGGCGAAACGATCTCCGTGCCGGGCCCGCCCGCGGTGCGGGAGAGCTCGACGACGCTGGTGGGGCTGACACGACCCCGCGTGCTCCCGTCCAGCGCGAGCGTCGACCACTGACTCGGCGAAATGTTCAATGACGTCGCCAGGACCTGGCCGTTGACGTCGTAGAAGGTGATGTCGTCGTGTGGCAGCGAGGCCTTGATCCCGCCGGCCCGATCATCGAGATAGTCACCGACCAGGACGGCGCCGATCAAGCCACCTGCCGCATCGCGCACCGGTTGCCCGGCGAAGATCGCGGGCTGCGGCGCCGACGCCACCAGGTCAATCGTGGTCACGCCGCCGCTCAGCATGTAGGACAAGCCGGGCCAGCCGCTGAGGTCATGGCTCTGGGTCACGGTGTCGGCCATGGCGCCATGGCCGACCACTCCAACGATCTCCCGGCCGGAGGTGTCGACCACCTCGACGATAACGTTGGGGTGAATCGTCAGCGCCCGTTCCAGCCAGGCCTGCAACGCCGGGGTTTTATCCCAGTTCTGACTCAGGCCAGGTCCACCGGTCAGGAGGCGAAGAATCGCCCGCCGGTCGGTATCCCCGGTCTTGACCATCGACTGCGTGACGAAGCCGTCGTGGACGAGCTGGGCATCGAACGCTCCCTGGCTGCGGCTGCTCAATTCGCCGGTGGCGGTTAGGGTGCCGACGGCGCCGATTGCCAGCGTGAGCGCCGCGAAGGGGAGGACGATCTTCAATGCCAGCCGATGGCTGAAACGAGGCATGATGACGCGCATGTAACGTCGCGAGGGTCGGGGAGCTTGTGCCGGCCTAAGTAGCCGGTTCGCCTCCGAAGAACGCCTGCGGGCTGGGGTCCAGCCGGACCTCGTACTCGGGAAAGTCCTGGGCCAGGCGGCGCCGATCGGCGGGGAAGATGTAGTCGAGCTTGACGAAGTGGCCCAGCTGCTGGGCCTGGCTGAGGAAGGTGGTTGCCAGCAGCATGCTGCTGAAGGCCGCCGTGCGGCGCGCGCCATCGGCGCCGGTCTGGCTGAGCAAGGGCATACGCTCAGGGTCGCGCTGGCCCTCGGTCTCGACAACGACCACGAAGACGCGCTCGGGCAGGGGCATTTCGCTCAGGATAGGGTCAACCTCAGGCAGATAGAACCCAGCGATACGCTTACGACCGATGACGGCCGCAACTTCGAAGACAGCCGGGCAGCTCATATCCTGGGTTTTCGTCGTCCTGGTGGTTGCCGTGCCGCTTGTCATGGCGAGCTGGTTCGCCCTGTGTCCCCAGTACGGCGATCCGGCCTGTCCGACCAACGCGCGGCCGCTCGATGTGCTCGCCGCATACCGCGCCGCCCCACCCGTCTTGATGCAAACCTTCCTCGTGGTCAACCTCGCCGTCGCCTATCTCTTTCCGCTCGGTTATATCGCTATGGGGACGGCCTCATGGCGCGGCTCACCGTGGCTGACCGCGCTCGGCGTCGTGTGTGGCTGGCTGGCAGCGATCGCCTGGGGCTACATCGCGGACCAGAACGTCCTGCTCGCCCATATGGCGCCGGCCGGGCACGATACGGAGTTCGCCGCCCTGGAGCGGGCGTACTTCGGCGATTGGCACATCCTTGCGGTCGCGATCGGATGGGTGGCCGGCCATCTTCTCGGATATCTGTTCCTGGGTCTGGCTTTTCTTCGAGCGAAGGTCGTTCCGGCGTGGAGTGGCCTGCTGGTCATCGCCGCGGTGCCTGTGATGGGCCCGTTCGCCTACGGTTTTCAGCAGAACGCCCTGCAGATTCTTGGGTACCTAATGGTTGCCGTGGCATGCATCCCGGCCGCCCGCACACTCCGCCGCCTGGCCCAGTAGCGCCGCAATCAGGTTCCCGTGCGGTAGCGCAGATAAACCACGCCGCCGGCGAAGCGGCGTTCGTCAAGCAGCTGCAGCTTGACGCGGACGTGGTCCGGGAGCGCCTGGGTGCCTCCACCCACCAGGATGGGCACGACGAACAGATGGATCTCGTCCACCAGCCCGGCCTTGATCGCCTGCGCCGCAAGGTCCGGTCCTCCGATTGACATGTCAGATGACGCGGTCGTCTTCATCCGGCGCACGGCCTCGGATGCGAAGTCTTTCTCAATCCGCGTCCTCGTGGTCGACGGCGTCGCGAGCGTCCTCGAGTACACGATCTTGTCGGCCGCCTGCCAGATCTGCGCGTAGTCCCGCGTAACCGGTGGCTCTTTGGTATCGGTAGGCGCGGTCTCCCAGTAGCGCATGACATCGTACATTCGGCGTCCATAGAGGTAGGTATGTATCCCACGCTCGAGGTCGTTGACGAAGGCGTGCACCTCTTCGTCCGGCGCAGCCCAGTCGAAGTTGCCATGCTCGTCCGCGATGTAGCCGTCGA
>VBFR01000286.1 GCA_005889345.1 Chloroflexota bacterium | reverse complement strand
GTAGAAACCGCGCTTACCACGATGTCCCCACTCCATCGAGAGCAGGACCGAACCGCCCCATTCGCCGCCAACCCCGGCGCCCTGGACGAAGCGCAATACGACCAGCAGGACGGCGCCCCAGATGCCGATCGACTTGTAAGTCGGGACGAAGCCGATGAGGAACGTGGCAACACCCATCAGCAGCAGCGTGGCGATCAGCGTTGCCTTGCGGCCGATGCGGTCGCCGTAATGGCCGAAGATCGCTGCTCCGATTGGCCGGGCGATGAACCCCACCGCGTAGATCAGAAAGACATTGAGAGTCGCCACCGCGGGGTCGGACTTGGGGAAGAAAAGGTTGGCAAAGACGAGGCCGGTGGCGGTGGAGTAGAGAAAGAAGTCATACCACTCGATCGACGTGCCGACGGTGCTGGCGATGACGGCTCGCCGGAGCTGTTGCCGTTCGTCAGCGGAAGCCGCTGTCACAGCCACGCGCAATCACCTCTTGATTCAGGATGGTTACCCCTCCGAGGAGGGACAGTGGCGTCGGACGTGCCGCAGCCTCCCGAGCTGGGCGCCTCACCACCTCCCTTCCCGCCTCTCCACCCCTAAGGATGCATGACGGGACGCTGCTTGTGAAGGGGGGCTAGGCTACCGAAGCCTCCACGGGAGGTCCCTCGACCCGGCTGGACAGCTTGCCCGAACCGCTGGAAACCTCCGCGACGCGGGCCGGTTCGGCCGGTGAAAGGGGCAGGGCGAGCTTAAAGACGGTCCCCTGATCCGGCGTGCTGCGCTCGATCGTCAGGCTTCCGCCGTGACCCTCAGCCAGCCCGCGGCCGATGAACAGGCCGAGCCCCGTGCCGGCCACGTTGCGGAACGCGGGATCGCTGGTTCGGTGGAACCGCTCGAAAACGCGCTCGCGTTCGCTTTCAGCAATTCCGGCACCGTTGTCGGCAACCCGAACCAACGCCATGCCGCCTTCGGACGAGACGCTGATGGACAGCCGCGGCTGCCGCGTCGTATACGAGAGGCCGTTGTTGATCAGGTTGTCGAGGATGCGTCCTAGCTGCTTCTCATCCGCGTCGATTGGGACCGGATCGGACGGCACCCGCACGGCAATCTCGGCACCAAGCAGATAGGCCCGGGCGCGCGCCCGGTTACCGGCGTCCTCGACAACCGCGCGGAGGTCCAGGTGGTCGTGGCTGCGCGGCAGCGCCTTCGCCTCGATGCGCGAGGCCTCGAGGAGGTCGGTCACAATGATATTCAGTTCGCGAGTCTTGCCCATCAAGGTCTCGAATGGCTTTCTCCACATATCGGGGACCGCGCCGAATGTGCCATCGGACAGCATCGACAGGTAGCCCATGACGACCGTAATCGGCGTGCGCAACTCGTGGGCCGCCATGTGGAGGAAGTGTGTCTTCTCTTCGTTGCCGAGCTGCGCCGACGCGTAAAGGCGTGACATCTCTTCCTGGCGGTCTCGAGTCCCCACAAAACAGACCAGCAGGAACGACGTCAGGGCGACGCTGACGTTGAACACCTGGAGCGTGACCATCTTCTCGAGCACGGACTCGCCGAAATAGGGTCCACTTCCTTGAATGGCTGACGAGATCGCGACGCCCGACGCGATCAGCGCGGCCATCGACGCGCCTCGCAAACCAAACCGCCAGGCGGTAATCATGATCAGGGGAAGGACCACGTATTGCAGCCCCAACCGACTTTGGAAGAGGAGGTAAGTCACGAGGCCAGTCACCGCCAGAAGGCCCGCCAGCTCCAGTCCTCG
>VBFR01000285.1 GCA_005889345.1 Chloroflexota bacterium | reverse complement strand
CTTCGGCGGATTTCTCGACCTCAAGCTCCCAGGCGGGGGCCACGACCGCACCCTGGACGTCATCATGATCGAGCACCTGCCGATCCGCCGGTTGTTGCGCTCGGCACTCTATCCCCTCCTCCGCGTGCATCGGCCGATCCGCGGCTTTCGGACATTCCAGGTGTCTCAGCTGCGTGTCCGGACACCGGAGCCGATGGATGTCACCCTCGACGGTGAGGTCGCCGGCAAGCTTCCCGGGAAATTCGAGGTCGTGCCGGGCGGGCTCCGGGTGATCACGTCGCCCAACTTCAAGGACAAACATCGATAGGCGCGCGGCCCTCATCGCCTTCTCGCTCCGCGTCCTCGGCATCCTGTTGGGGCTGGCGGTCCTCACGGCCCTGGCCGGGATCGGCGTTCGGGCATGGGCCCCGGGCTTCGACGCGCAGGCCATTCAGGCGATCGCCGGCGGTCGCGACGCGACGCTGACCTCGATCGCGTGGGTTGTCACCCAGGCGGGCTCCTTCGTCCTGCTCGCGCCGCTGTCGATCGCCTTCCTGCTGCTGCGCCGCTGGAAGCGCCCCGCCGACGACATCGCGCTCGTGGTGGTCGCCGCCGGCAGCGCGCTGCTACCGTTCGTCGTCAAGCTGATCGTGGCGCGACCGCGGCCGACGATCGAGCACCTCAGCCACCTGTCTTCGCTCAGCTTCCCATCGGAGCACACGACCCAGGCGGCCGCCATCTATCTGACGATCGGCATCATGCTGTCGCAGGGTCTGGCGCGAGGCTGGCGGGAAGCCGCCATCGGCTTGGGTATCCTGATCGCCCTCGCGGTCGCGTGGTCGCGGGTGTACCTGGGCGTGCACTACCCGACTGATGTGACCGCTGGGCTCGTCCTGGGCTGGGGCTGGGCGCTGCTCGTCTTCCATTGGGCGCGCCCGAAGCTGATTCAAGATCAGCCGTCGATGGGCCGACCCTCGACCAGTTGACACGATTTCTTGGTGAGCCGGTGACGGCGGCCAACAGCGCTGCGACCAATTAACAACGATCCTCGATCGGCCGATGCAATCGGCGAGGACCCTCCGTTGTATGAACAGCGGGCGGGGAGGCAAATACCGCGCGACGCGCGCGACGGAGAGGTGGCATCAGCCCAATGGGTCGGAATAGGTTCGGCGTGCGCCAAGCGTTGTCTGCGGTGATGGGGGCTACCGTGCTTCTGGTTGCAGTCCCGGCTCTCACGGTTAGCGCCGCCGGGGTCGATGACTATCCCTATCGCGGGACGGTCAACAAGCTCGATCCGTGGGGCTTCTACACGGGGTACTGCACCTCGTTCGCCGCGTTCCGGCTGAGCCAGGAAGGGATCCGCCTGCATGGCGCCTCGCTGCAAGGTCCGAACGGGAGGACCGCGTTCTTCGGCAACGGCGGGACGTGGGACGCGGCCGCAGCATCGATCGGCTATGCGGTCGACAACCATCCGACCGTTGGTTCGGTGGCCGTCTGGCACGGCGGGGAGGGCGGTGCCTGGTGGGGCGGCCACGTCGCTTACGTGATGGCGGTCGACGGGGCCGGTAACGCGATCGTCGAGGAATACAACTGGTCCAACTACCTGCGGTACGGACAGCGCACCGTGCGGGCTCCTCGCTACATCCACTTCGTCGCCACGAACGTGCACCCGGTCTCGCTGCCGGCGCCGGCGCAGCCGGCACAGCCGCTGGGACATCTCTACTCCACAACCGATACCGTGCGTCAGCGCTCCGGCCCCGGCACGGGTTATCGGACAGTGGGCATTCTCGCGCCCGGCCGCCGGATCATGATCGTCTGCCAGGTCCGCTCGGGCAGCGTCGTCAACGGCACCACGGTCTGGGACCGCCTCAGCGACGGCACCTACGTAACCGACTACTACACGACGACGCCGGCATTCAATCGCTTCAGCGCCGGGCTTACGCGCTGCTAGGGCCAGCCAGCAGAAAGAGGGCCGCGCGACGGCCCTCTTTTTATTTTTCCTGTGCCTCGCCGCGTCGCAGCCGGTCAAGCCGTTCGCGGGTTTTCGCATCGAGGCGATCCTCGAGCCGGCGTGCAATGTCGGAGCGGGCACGGGTGTCCCCGATCTGCTGGTTACGCTGCGCCAGCACTGCATCGACCTGGGACTTGAGGGTGAGCGCGGACACCGTCTTGATCTTGCGGCCTAGCGCGAAATCCCGCTGCAACGCGTCGGAGGTGGCGACCGTGACCTCGTCGCTCGCCTTTGCCTCGAAGAGCAGCCGCTCGATGACGTGGTCGGCGCTCGTCTTGCGTCCGGAGTAAACGACCGCGACGCCACTGATGGTCTGCTCGGACGCTTCGGCGTCGGGCCGACGATGCGAGTCGAAGACAACCGTCACCTTCTGCCGCGTCATCGCCGCATAGTCCGCCAGCGTCGCGATCAGCATCTCACGCGCATCCTGCAGGTTCACGTCCTTGACGGCGGCGAGGTCGGGCCAGGCA
>VBFR01000253.1 GCA_005889345.1 Chloroflexota bacterium | reverse complement strand
CAGTACCTCACATGGATCGGCCACGCGCTGCGTGGCGACCTCGGCCGTTCGGTGCGGACCAACCAACCCGTCGTACAGGCGATCACCGAGCGCCTGCCGGCCACCCTCGAGTTGGGGATCGCGGCGCTCGCCTGGTCGGTCCTGCTGGCGATCCCGCTGGGGACGATCGCCGCGCTCCGCCGGGGGTCACCGATCGATGTGCTCGCGACGGGCTTCACCGTGGCCGGAGTCTCGGTGCCGAACTTCTTCATTGGCATCTTGCTGATCCTGGTGCTGTCGGTTGACCTGCGGATCTTTCCGCCGGGGGGCTACACGCCCCTGACGGAATCGATCCTCGACAACCTGCACCGCCTCGTCCTTCCGGCGATCACGCTGGGCACGGTGACGACGGCGATCAACACGCGGTTCACGCGCTCGTCGATGTTGGAGGTGCTCCGCCAGGATTACATCCGGACCGCGCGGGCGAAGGGCGCCAGCTGGCGCGAGGTGATCTTCGACCACGCATTGAAGAACGCGCTGATTCCGGTGGTCACGGTCGTTGGAATCCAGATTGGGGCGATCCTCGAGGGCGCCCTCGTCACTGAAACGATCTTCTCCTGGCCCGGGGTGGGCAAGCTCGCGATCGACAGCATCTTCGGCCGGGACTACCCGATCATCCAGGGCATCGTGCTCGCGATCGCGTTCTCGTACATGTTCGCCAACCTGGCCGTCGACCTCGCCTACGCGTGGCTCAACCCGAGGATCAGCTACGCATGAGCACGGTCTATGGCCCGGCCTTGCCCGCCGACGTTGCCGAGACGCCGGTCAGCCAACCGGTTTCGCTGCGGCGCCTGCTGCGCACCTATCCGCGTGTGGCCGTGGCCTCTGCGCTGCTCCTCCTGCTGATCCTGGTGTCTGTACTGGCGCCTTGGATTGCACTCCACGATCCGATCGCAACCGATCCGTCCAATGCGTTGCTCGGTCCCAGTGGTGCGCATCCCCTTGGGACCGATGAGCTGGGTCGCGACCTCTTCGCTCGCGTCATCTGGGGTAGCCGGGTCTCGTTGCCCGTCGCCTTCGTGGCGGTGGCCGTCGGGCTCGTGGTGGGCGGCACGATCGGCCTCGCGGCCGGCTACCGCGGCGGCGCGACCGACCTGCTGCTCATGCGCGTCATCGATGCGATCCTGGCCTTCCCCGCGCTGATCCTGGCGATTGCGATCGTGGCCGTCCTCGGCCCGGGCCTGCGCAACGCCATGATCGCGATCGGGATCGTTCAGCTGCCGGTCTACGCCCGCCTGATGCGCGCCCAGGTCCTTACCCTGAAGGGTCTCGACTTCGTCGCCGCCGTGCGAGTGCTGGGCGCCTCCCCGGCGCGGCTGATCGTCAATCACTTCCTGCCCAACCTGCTGAATCCACTGATCGTGCAGATCTCGCTATCGGCCGCCGCCGCGATGCTCGCCGAAGCCACGCTATCCTTCCTCGGGCTTGGCGCGCAGCCACCCACCGCGGATTGGGGCTTCATGATGAACACTGGCGCGCGATTTCTGAACAACGACCCATGGTTGGCGCTGGGCCCTGGCGTGGCCATCAGCGTCGCCGTCTTCGCCTTCAACTGGCTGGGCGACGCCCTGCGCGACGCCCTCGACCCGCGCCTCCGTCAGTAATCCCCCTCGGTCATGGATGGGCGACGAAGAGCCGCTTCTCGGGGCCGAGGTGCGCTGCCCACTCGAGACGTTCCGCACCTGCGAAGCGCAGGTACGCGCGGAGGGCGTCGAGCATCGCGTCGACGAAGCCCTCGGCGCGGCGCGGGGCGAAGCCGTCCTCCCACCAGACGTTGAGCACCTCCACGCGAGCTCGGTCCCGGTCGATCCTCGGTTCGATCCGGCCGACGAAGCGGTCGCCGAAGGAGATCGGGAAAAAGACCTCCCACACGTAGTCGAAGTCGAACAGGCTCGCGATGAGGGCGTTGTCCCACAGCAGCGAGTCGAACGGGGCGACGAACGCGACGGAGGGCGTCGGCTCCGGCGGCGCCTGCAACAGCGCGAGCTCCTCGCGGAGGACTAAGCGCTTGCCGCGCACGCCCTCGACGTCGACGGGCACGAGCGCGCCGAGCTCGATCAGTTCCTCGCGCAGCGTGTTGCGCCCCAGCCGCTCCGGCGTCGACTTCGGCGGGGCGATGCGGTCGAACGTGCCGCCGGCGCCGCCGGCGCCGAGCAGGCCGTGGGCGCGGTACCGGGACAGGAGCTTGTGCCGGAGCTGTTCTCGCACCGGCACCTCCTGCGCGAGCAGCTCCGCCGGGAGCAGCCGTTCGAGGAGGTCGTAGTACCGGATGTTGCCGTCCCGCCGTGCGAGGCCGAGCACGCCCGTGACGGTGTAGGCCTCGAACACGGCGCGCACGACGTTCTCCGGCATCCCGAACCAGTCCTTCGGTGCTCCGTGCTCGGGCTCGAACTCGAGCGCCGACAGCGCGCCCTCCGCGCGGATCCGCCCGAGCACGCGCTCGGCCACCGCAGCGTTCTCCGCGAGGATCCGGGCGTGGAACCGGGGCCCCTTGCGGCCCCAGCCCAGACGGAACCAGGGGAACTCGCTCGTCGGGACGAACGACAGCGCCTTGTTGGTCGCTTCGAAGATCTCACGGCGTTCGTAGAGCAAGTCGCACCAGGCGGGTTCGTAGCCGGCGACGCGCGCGTGCAGCACGAGGTCGTGGCTCCGTCCGGCGACCGCGATCGGGTCGAACTGGATCGACCCGAGCTTCCGGAAGACCTCGAGCACCCCGTCGAGGCCGGCGAGAGACCGTGCAGGCGCAAGGAAGTGCCGCGCGAAAAGAAAGCGACGCGCCGCCTCAGCCGTGACCTTCACCTGGAGGACACTAGCTGCGGATCGGCGTGCCCGCGAAGTGGCAGGCGGCGAGATGGCCCTCGCGCTGGCGGGAAAGGGGCGGCTCGACCTCGGCGCAGATGGGCTGGGCGATCGGACAACGGGTGCGAAAACGACACCCCGACGGCGGGTTGACCGGGCTGGGGACATCGCCTTTAAGGATGATCCGGTCGCCGCTCTGGTTGGGAACCGGTTGCGGGATGGCGGAGATCAAGGCCATCGTGTAGGGGTGCTGCGGGTGGGTGAAGAGGTCGCGCGCCGGGCCCAGCTCCACGATCTTGCCCAGGTACATGACCGCGATCCGGTCGCTGATGTAGCCCACCACCGCCAGGTTATGGGCCACGAACAGATAGGTCAGATGGAACTCGCGTTTGAGCTCGACCAGCAGGTTGAGCACCTGCGACTGGATCGAGACGTCCAGCGCCGACACCGGCTCATCGGCCACAACGAAGGTTGGCTCGACGATCAAGGCTCGGGCGATGCCGATGCGCTGGCGCTG
>VBFR01000161.1 GCA_005889345.1 Chloroflexota bacterium | reverse complement strand
CACGACCCGATCACCCTCGTCAGTCGCGACCAGCAACACATTGGGTGGCGCGTGGTCGGCAACATCCTTGTCCCACTCGGCCGCCGAGAACATTGGCTCCCTGGCAAGCTCGCCGAGGTACCCCCAGCCCTCACGGACGGCCGCGTCGAAGACAGCCCCGATCGCCTGGGCATCGCTCGCCTTCGCCCGCCGCAGGCGGATGCCAGGCGCGGTCTCGTCAGTCATCCTAAAAACGCCAGCGGGTCGCGCCATATGGCTCCGCGCCTGCCACACCGAAGGCGATCGACGGGGTCATGACGTAAAGGTTCCAGGGCGGGGGTCCGGCGCTTGGCGCGCTGTACTCGGCGGTGAAGGCACCATCCTTCACGCTCGCCGGCCACCCCTCCGCGTTGTAGCGTTTCACCAGGCGCTGGAGCGTCGGCTCATCGGTGACCACACGGGCGGTCCCCTCGACAACCAGGTCGATCCCTTTGAGGATCACCGAGATAGCGCAGTTCGGATTCTTCGCGAGGTTCTGGCTCTTGCGCGTCACAGGGCCGCTCACGAAGTAAAACTTGCCGTCGACCCACAGCGCGCCCACTCCCGCGACGTGCGGCCGCCCGTCGGGCCGAGTGGTGGCCAGCCAATACGTGTTCGGTGCGCCGTCGGGTTTGGTCGGGGGCGCCTCGAGGGCTGCGAGCGCCCGCGACCAGGGGATCGGCTTGTTGCCGTAGATATCGAGGTTCTTCTGATCCATTTCGTTGCCTCCTAGGCGACGCCAAGCTCTAGAACTGCCCGCTTGTCGCTACAAACCTACAGACTGGAGGCCGCAGTCAAATTCATCGGTTCACCGCGACGCTGAACTCTGGCAGGTCATATCCGTACACCCGTATTCCAAACCGCGCGGTCGATCTCTCGTAGAGCGAAATGCACAGCAACCCGCTGGCCATGTGGACTCTTGAGTCGTAGCATTCTCTCGCCGCGATCGCCTGACCTGGAGCAATAGCTTCGGTGCTCGGTTTGAAGGCCCCATCGCAGGTTGCATGCGGGTAGTTGTCGGTCAAGTGCCCAACGCTCGCCTGTCCATCGAAGTTCGAGTGCGGCACGATGACAAATGGGTCATCACACGTTCGTACCGGCAACTGCAGGTTCTTTACGGTTGTGGTCGCGATCAGGTCGGTGGTTAAACGGGTGCTCCTCATGTACTGACCATCAAGCGGCGTCACGAGATCTCCGGGCAGGAATGAATCGAAGAGATCGTCCGTGGTGATCCTGAATTTCAATTCGGGAAGTTTCTGACCGTACAGCGTCCCGCCAATCGTGTACGTCCCTGGCTGAAGAACTCTGAATGGGATCTCGATGCAATGTGCGATCGAGCGCACCACGGTATAGCAGCCCTCCTGCGTCGTCGCCTGCCCAGGTTCAAGGCTGAGCGTCGGGAGCGGTGATGCTTGCCCACACCCAAACGAAGATTGCCACATCAACCGTCGTTTGGAATCCCAAATCGCTGGTACCAGCGCCGTGCAACCCCAGTCTTTCTGTACGGCCGCGACGGGCCGGAGGTTACGAATTTCCGCGTGCAGGTGCAAGGTCTGACTCGTGCTGATCTGGGTGGGCGACAGACGTGCCGTCACCTCCAGTCCCCAGGAACGCGTAACACCCTGGGCGTCACCACTTGACGAGGTTCGGTTCGCCGCGAGAGCCAGAGCCGCGATCACCGTAAACAGTCCGACGGCACCGGCCGCGATCAGCCTGGCACGCATTCATTTGAAGCAACGGCTTGGGGGAAGGACCCTTGTGGCTCGGAATCCGCCGGATACATTGGCTGACACGCATGCGTACTGACAGGTCTGTATAATCGCGGAATGCCCAGCCAGGCCGCCGCCGAACGGATCCTCGACACCGCCTCCAAGCTCTTCTATCAGAAGGGCATCAGGGCAACCGGTGTCGATTCGATTGCGGCAGAGTCTGGCATGACAAAGATGACGCTCTACGCGTGCTACGGATCCAAGGAGGAGCTGGTTCGCGTGTACCTTGCTCGTCGTGACCAACGTTGGCGCGAATGGCTCAAGGAGGCCGTCGAACGCCGCGCCCGCCGGGAAGGCCCCCAGCGCCCGCTCGCCATCTTCGACGCCCTCGGCGAGCGTTTCGCCGATCCCGAGTTTCGCGGTTGCGCCTTCATCAACGCCATGGCAGAGCTCGACGATCGAGAGCATCCCGGGTACATCGCCGCCGCCCAGCACAAGGCCAGGGTGCAGGATTACGTTCGAACGCTCCTGGAGGAATCCGGTTACCGCGAGAGCGGGGCGCTGGCCAGGCGATTCATGGTGCTGATCGACGGCGCGATGGTGACCGCCTCTCGCGAACACCGACCCGAAGTGGCCCGCCATGCTAAAGAGATGGCAACCAGTCTGCTGTCCGGCTGGCCCCGGAGGACCTCCCACTGAAACGCATCCACTACGCGTGGATCGTCGCCGCGGTGACCTTCGTGGCGCTGATGGGCGCTGCGGGATTCCGCGCCACGCCCGGCGTGCTGATCGTTCCCCTGGAGCACGAGTTCGGCTGGAACCGGGCGGTCATCTCCTTCGCCGTCTTCATCAACCTCCTCTTGTTCGGATTCACGGGGCCATTCGCCGCCGCGCTCATGAACCGCTTCGGCATCCGCACCGTGACGGTCGGCGCGCTGGTCACGGTTGCGTCGGGCGCGCTGCTGACCACAGTCATGACGGCCCCCTGGCAGCTCTACCTGCTGTGGGGTGTCGTCGTCGGCCTGGGCACCGGCTGTATGGCATCGGTGCTGGCCGCGACCGTCGCCGGCCGCTGGTTCGTCCAGCGTCGGGGCCTGGTGCTGGGCGCGCTGACGGCTGCGGGCGCGACCGGACAGTTGATCTTCCTGCCCTTCCTGGGCTGGCTGGCGCAGAATCGCGGTTGGCGCAGCGCGGCGATCACTGTCGGCATCGCGGCGCTCGCGGTCGTGCCGATCGTCGCGCTCTTCCTGCGCAATCGACCGGCCGATCTCGGGTTACGCGCCTACGGTGCAACCGTTCCCGATACAGGGCCACTCTCGACTGGCAACCCGATCCGCAACGCGTTTCGCGGCCTGGGAATCGGCGCGCGCTCGCGCGATTTCTGGTTGCTCTCCGGCAGCTTCTTCATCTGCGGCGCATCGACCAACGGCCTGATCGGCACGCACCTGATTCCGGCATCGATGGACCACGGCATGGCGGAGGTGACGGCGGCCAGCCTGCTCGCGGTGATCGGCATCTTTGACGTGGTCGGGACGCTCGTGTCCGGAGTCCTCACCGACCGCTTCGACAGCCGCTGGTTACTGTTCTGGTATTACGGCCTGCGCGGCCTCTCGTTGTTGTTCCTCCCCTACGCGTTTGGCACCGCGTACTTCGGCCTGATCCTGTTTATCGTCTTCTATGGGCTCGACTGGGTCGCGACGGTGCCGCCCACCGTTCAGCTGGCGCGCAAACTCTTCGGCCAGCAGAACTTCACGATCGTCTATGGATGGATCTTCGCCGCGCACCAGCTCGGTGCCGCCTCGATCGCCTTTGCCGCGGGTGCGGTGCGGACCTTCTTCGGCGACTACCAGCTGGCCTTCATGAGCTCCGGTCTTCTCTGCCTGATCGCGGCCGGCCTCGTGCTTCGAATCGTGCGCACGCGCCGAACGGAGGGACCGGGATTGCCGATTCCCGCCGAGGCGCCGGCCTACTCCTGAGATTGGGCCGGCGACTCCTGGTCGTCGGTCTGGCGCTCGTCCTGGCTATCGTCCCGCGCGCCGCATGGGCGCATGCGGTGCTGTTCGGCTCCGACCCATCCCCGGATGCGGTGCTCGGTGCTCCGCCCGCATCGATCTCGTTGACGTTCTCGGAGACCGTGATTCCGGCTGGCAAGGGAATCAAGGTCTTCAGCCCGAGCGGCCGGCAGGTCGCCGCTCCGGCTCGCATCGAGGGTCACATGCTCACCGCGCCGATCAGCTCAACGGAAACCGGGACCTACGTGGTGATCTGGCAGGCCCTGGCGGCAGACACTCATCCTTCGCGAGGGGCATTCAGTTTCGTAGTCGGGAAATCGAGTGCCAATCCCTATCGGGCCGCAGTTTCCGGTGGCGAGATTGGGACGGCCACGCCGCTGGGGTTCGTGCTCCAGGCGCTGGCGCGCTGGATCCACTTCCTGGGTATCGCCCTGACGTTCGGGATCATCGCGTACCAGCTTTTGACGAGACGTGAGCCGCGTCTGCGACGGTTGCTGGTCGCGGGTGTCGTCTTGCTTATCGCCGCCGAGCCCGTCGCGTTGGTGGCGCAGCTCGCCAGCCTATCGTTCGATGGCGACACCGCGATCGCGGTCCTGGCCTCTCCCTTCGGCCGCCTGCTCGGGCTGCGCCTGGGCGCCGCGCTGCTCGTGTGGGCGCTGCTCGCCCTCGAATCTCCCTGGCCGGTGCTCGGTCTGGGCGGCGTCATAGCGCTGATCGATGGTGCGAGCGCGCACGCGATCCCGGGATTGCCGGGCGCGGGCTTGTTGCTCGACGCTATCCATGTTGCCGCGATGGGCATCTGGGTGGGCGGACTCGTGGCCTTACTCTTCGCGCCGGACCGACGATTCCGGCCGTACGCAATCGGCGCCTTCGCGGTGGCGATCGGCACCGGTCTGCTCCTCGCTCTCGCCCACCTCGGTTCACCGTCGGCACTCGTGTCGACCTCCTACGGGTGGGTTCTGCTCGTGAAGGCCGCCATCGTCTCCGAAGCCCTTGTCATCGCCCTACTCCTGCGTCGCAGTAGTTCCCCTCCCCCGCGTTCCCCTCCCCCGCTTGCGGGGGAGGGTAGGGTGGGGGTCGCCGTCCTCATCCTGGCCCTTGCTGCTGTACTGATCTCATTGCCACCACCGCGCTAAGAAGGAGGAACCATGTCAACTGAAATTCCGCCGCTCGGTCGCGATGCAGCCGCCGCCAGGCTGCAAATCCTGGCGACCGAGCATTGGAGCCTGCTGGCAACCCGCGCCCTGACGTACAACGAAGCCCTCAGCCGGGTAACGATTTTCCTGTCCATCCTCTCGGGGGCTTTGATCGCCCTCGCACTCGTCGCTCAGGCCGACCATTTCGGGCCAATCTTCATTTCGATCGCGATCCCGATGCTCTTGATCGTCATGTTCGTTGGCGTCACGACCGTCTCGCGCTTGACCGCGCTCAATCGCGACGACTACCGCTGGGTGATCGGCATGAACCGCCTCCGACACGGGTATGTGGACCTCCACCCCGAGCTCGAGCAGTACTTCATCACCAGCCCGCACGACGATTTGTACGGCGCCCTGCAGACACTGGGCATCGACGCAGTCAACGCGCCGAAACGGTTGGGATCGGTGATCCACATCCCGCAAACGTTGCCGGCCATCCTCCTCGTCATCGTCGCCGCGGTTGGCGGCGCCATCGTGGCGCTGATCGCTCTGGCGACGGTTGCTCCCGCGTGGGTGATTGGAACAGCGGCCGCCGCCGCCTTCGTGCTGGTTTTGGTGGTCATGGGGGCCTGGAACCGCCGGTCGATCAAGAACTCGCCGCCAAGCCTCGCGCCCAGATTTCCATCGCCGCGAGGATAGATTTGCGCGAGATTTCCTAATGCGGGCAGGAGGGATCCGGTTGCAGGAAGCCCACGCCATCAGAATCCCCCAGATAACTTGCGTTCCCGTCGGCGACGACAACCCCCGGCAGAGTCTCCTGGCTGGAGGCCGCAATCCTCCCCGTACTGGGGTCGGCACAAGCGAGTCGACCAGCACCTCCGTCCACAAACCACACCGCGCCTCCCCCCACAAAGGCGCGGATTCCGTTTGTATGGCCGAACTGAGGTCCGACCAGCATCGAAAAGTCCGATGCACTGCGGAACTCGACCGCGCCCATCATGCCGGTCGCATACGAGATCCAGACCCCTTGGGGGGCCGCTGCAACCGTTGGACCACCGAGATCCCATCCGCCGGTGGGCGCCGAGCCTAAGCGGCTCCCGTTCGACACATCCAACTCGATAACGAGTGCTGGGGGACCACTTTTGGGGACGACGGCGACATAAAGTCGGCGGCCCGCCGAGTCGATCGAGATGGACGTCGCTGGTCCCGACAGACTTTCGCTAACTAGGATGCGACCGGTAGTGGGATCGAGTCGGTACAGCGACTCGCTGTAAGCCAACCACAACAAATTGGACGTGCCGGCAAGGTACGGCTTGGCGAAAGGGCCGAGATCGGGTTGGGCTGGCAGGCGGATCCGCTGCTTTACCTTCAAGGTGGTCGGGTCTACGAGCGTCAACCAGTCCGTGCCCGCATTCGGCGCATATCGTTCGGGCCCAGCGCCAATCCAGAGTCCGGCCGTGACGCGAGCTAACTCCGTCGCGTTCGGAAATGGTCCGGCGGTGGTGACGGCGCCGGTCGCTCGGTCGATTCGAGCCAGACGAATTTTGGAGGGATCGACCCCACCGTTTACCGGCGCTGGTGCATAGAGAGCAAATATGGCAGAGGAGTCGAGCGACAGCTCCGCAACCTGGCCGAAGTACACGCGGCGCGTCACCCAGCTCGACAGTGGCGTCGCCGACGCCGAAGGACTGGGCGATGACGATGGAGATGCGCTAACGGTGGGTAAGGGCGCGGTCTTTCGATGCGCCTCGTCACGAACAGCCCGGATGGTGACCGCCAGTCCAATGGCGAGAGCGACCAGCACGATGCTGGCCAGTGCGGGCCGTAACCAACCTACTGCTCGGCGCTTGCCGGGCTCCCATACGGGTGGCAGCGATGAGACTTCACGGCCGGCCTCCCGGTAGAAGCGTGTGAGGCGCTCGATGAGTTCCTCCTGGTTGTTCATCAAGACTCCTCCACCGCCCTTGAGGGCAGCCCGCCCATCTCCCGGTGGAGCCGGTCCAGGGCGCGATGAACCCAGGTTTTCACGGTCGCTTCCGGGCGGCCGAAGATCCTGCCGATCTCGGGAAAGCTGAGGTCTTGTTCGAAGCGAAGGGCGAGAAGAGCGCGGTCCCGCCGTCGAAGATGGAGCAGCGCGCTCCGCATCTCCTCACGCTCGATGTGAGCCAGTGCAGCGGTTGCAGGATCGACAGCCAGCGCTTCGCTGCCTTGATGGCGCAGCGCGGCGAGGAAACTCCGGCGGTGGTCGATCGCCAGGTTGATCGCGACCCGCATCAGCCACGCCCTTTCATTCGCGTGGTCACCGATGCGGTTCCGATGCTGCCACAGGCGGAGAAACGCTTCATGACAAATCTCCTGAGCGACGTCCGGATTGAGGACTACGAGGTAGACGGTGCGCACGACGAGCGGATAGAGGCCGCGGTAGAGGGCCTCGAACGCGCGGCCGCCATCGTCGCCTTCGGTCACGTCATCTCCTGATCCTCGGACTGCATACACAACGGTCGTAGCCGTCAACCGTTTCAACCGCCCCGGGCGTGACTAGGGCCGATCGATCACATGCAAGATCCGGCTGGATTCACGTAGACGGCCGAGTTGGGGCCAGACAGCTGCGCCGGCAGGCCTTTCACGACGACCTTGTGGAGCCCGGATGCCGGATCCCAGTACCAGAGTCCGCGCGTCTCAAAGTCGCTGAACCAGATGCCGTGACCGTCTCCCATCGCACCCAACGGATCGAAGCCGGTTGCGTCACCCTGCTGGCCCTTGTAGATCGTGACGCGCTGGCCAGGCGCGGATTCGTAAAAGATCCATTCCTGGTCGCCGGCCTGCCGGCTGCCAAAGCGGTAAAGAGTCCGCCCCTGCGCATCCTGGCCGAAGCTCTCCCACCCGAAAGCACCGTTTTGCCCCTCGCCGGGCAGCTTGGTTGGCCCTATGCTGCCGCGACTGGCGGGGGGCTGCTGCGTCGCCACGCCGGTCTGCGGATCGATCAGCCAGTAGATCACCGTGCCACCGGCGGGTGGAGGCGGATCGGTATCGAGGAAGATGCCGGACGCGTCCCATTGATGGACATTGATGTAGCCGGCGTAGGACCACAGAAGGTGGTCGGAGGCCGTCGTCAGGTCGTAGCGATGGAGCTCGGCACTCTTGAAATTGGAGACGTTACTGCCCTGGGGCAGCAATCGCGTCCATATATAACTCCGACCGTCAGGAGCAACCAGCGTGTTGCCAACGGGAAGCCAACGCCTCACGACCTCGTCGTACCAGGCCGGCGCCGGCGCTCGGTACGGCTTCACATCCGTTCCTTCGAAGGCACCGCCCGGCAGTCCCGCAATCGACGCAGCGTTGTCTTTCACGTACTGCCCGCTCCGGGTATCGACGAAGCCCGGTTCGGTCACCAGCTGACCGGGTGGTCCCGACTCGCGCATGATCACGACCGGGAGGCGGCAATTCAACGGATCGACGGCCGCCGCGGTCGGAACGATGGGTGTGGCAACCATTGATTGCTTGACCGTCGATGTTGCGTTCGTCCGCTGGTAGACGAGCCGCCAACCGACCGCGCCGGCGATCGCGACCAGCGCGAGGGTGGCGGCCACTGGTCCCAACACCGAGGATCGATGGCGCGACGGCCCGGCGGTCAGCCTCGCCTCGACTCGTTTCCGCAGGTCGCTCGGCGGCGGATCGCCAAGGGCGTTGCGAAGACTTGTTCGGAACTCTTGCTCGTTCATGAACTCAACTCCCTGGGAACCTCCACGCGCAGCTTTGCGAGCGCCCGATGGGTTCTTGACTTGGCGGCCTGCGGCGAGCACTTGAGCATGCGGCCGATCTCATCGAAGGGCAGATCCAGGTAGTACCGAAGGATCAACGTCAGCCGCATGTTGCTGGGCAGCCGGCGCAATGCCGATCGCAACTCGGCCGCATCCGCGTCCACTTCTGGTCCGGGCGTCGGGATCTCGGGTAGGTCCGCCATCTTGCTGACCGACCACCAGCGATTCCGGCGCCGCTGACGGCACTCGTTGGCGACGATCGTCAGGAACCAGGGCCGTAGCTGGCTCCCACCACGAAAGCGATCGACGGCACGCCAGGCCTTGAAGGCCGCCTCCTGGACGGCATCCTCCGCGTCGTGATCCAGAAAGTCAGAGCGGTCGGCCGTTCGAGCCGTCACGACGGCAATCGTCACATCACTGGGTGCTATGCGCTAGGGGCGCGGATCGTTCCGCTGAGCCGCTCGACCAGCGGCGCGAACTCGCGGTAGTCCTCACCGACGAGGATGTGATTGATCCCGAGGCGCTCGTTGAGCATCTGGAACTTTTCGACCAGGCTGTCTACGCTGCCGATGAACACGTGCGGGGACTCGAGAATGTCCTACTCCGAGAGCTCGACGCCGTAGCGGCGGCGGAGCCGGTCGGCGACCTCGCGCGCCGCCGGCCGGGCCTGGTCGGTGACCTTCCCCGAGAGCGACGGGTAGGTGTTGATCTCGAGCTGGTCGAAGCGTGGACCTGCCGCCTCCTTGATGATGGCGATCTTCCTCTCGCTGCCCGCGAGCGTGCAGCCCCTCACGTCCGCCTTGCCATCGGGGAGCACGCGGGGTGCGATCCCAACGATGTCCGCATTCTGCGCCGCGAAGCGCAATAGCTTGGGGCTGCCGCCCCCGACGAAGAACGGCGGGTGCGGGCGCTGGATCGGACGGGGAAGATCTTCGAAGCCCTTGACCCGGTAGAAACGACCCTCGAAGTCGATCGGGCCGTCGGCGAAGAGGCCCTTCATGATGGTCATCGACTCCGCCAGGCGGTCGATTCGGGTTATGCCGGGATCGTAGGGAATGCCCGCCGCCTCGTACTCCGGAACGTTCCATCCCGCTCCCATGCCAATCTCGAGGCGCCCGTCGCTCAGGCGATCCAGCGTCGCTAGCTCCTGCGCGAGCACGACCGGGTGCCGCAGGTCGTTGTTGAAGACGAAGGTGCCGATCCGCAAGGTGGACGTCACGGTGGCCGCGACGCTCAGGGCGCTGATGGGCGCGAATTGGTCGACGAGATGATCGGAGAACAGCACCGATGAGTAGCCCAGACGTTCGACTTCGCGAATAGCCTCCACGAATTCCGCGCGTGTCTGGGTGCTGCGGACGCCAGCCGCGAACCGAAATGGCCGCATGGCCGTAATTGTCACAAAGAGCGTTCGATGGAGCGTATACAGGACGACGGCATGGAGCACGCCGCCGACCCGGACCTGGTTCGGGACGCGAAGCGTGGTGACG
>VBFR01000260.1 GCA_005889345.1 Chloroflexota bacterium | reverse complement strand
CGGCGCTCGCCAGTGCGATCTCGGTGATGCCCAGCTCTTTTGCCCTCGAAATGGCGGCGGCCATCCCGCGCGCCTTGAAGCTCCCCGTTGGATTCTTTCCCTCGTCCTTGATGCGCAGCCGCCCCTTGAATCCGAGCCGGGCCGAAACGTGCTCGCTGACGCGCAGCAGCGGCGTCATGCCCTCGCCGAGCGTGACGACGTTCGCCGAGTTGCGGACCGGCAGGAGCTCGCGATAGCGCCACATGTCCCAGCTCCGGCCAAGGAAATCGTCCGGCGTTATCGAGCTCCTCACGGCGGCCAGGTCGTATCGGGCGAACAACACCTTGCCGCAGCTGGGGCAAACCCCGTGCACCGTGTCGGCGTCGAACTCGCCGCCGCACGCCGTGCATTCGAGCACCTGCAGGTAGCTCACCGAGGTTTCCATCGAGAGCGAGTGTGCCAGACTTGGTCCGGGCTGATCCGATGGCCGAGTTGCTCCGCATCGATAACCTGCGCACCTTCTTTCACACCAGGGACGGCCTCATCCGCGCCGTGGACGGCGTCACCCTCTCGCTGCAGCAGGGCCGGACGCTCGGCCTGGTCGGCGAGTCGGGCTGCGGCAAGAGCGTGACCGCGCTCTCGATCATGCGGCTGATCGACCCGCCCGGCCGGATCGAGCCGGATAGTCACATCGACTTCATGGGGACCGACCTGGTAACCGCGGGCGAGGATG
>VBFR01000160.1 GCA_005889345.1 Chloroflexota bacterium | reverse complement strand
GCGGCGGCCTCGACGCCACCTTCATGGGCGCCGGTGAAGTAGATCGTCATGGCAACGTGAATGTCTCTCGCCTGGGTGGCCGCGTGATCGGCGCCGGCGGTTTTATTGATATAACCCAGAGCGCGAGACTCGTGTGCTTTTGTTTTTCGCTCGAAGGCACGCGCGAAAAGTTTGTCAATCAGGTCGAGCATTTAACGTTCTCGGCCGATCAAGCGCGACAGAATAACCAGGAAGTCCTGTACGTGACAGAACGCGCCGTCTTTCGGCTCGAGCCGAACGGCCTTGCGCTGATCGAAATCGCGCCGGGCATCGAGATCAACAACGTCCTCGAGAAAATCCCATTCCCAGTGCGAGTCAACGAGCCGGTGGCACGAATGACAGACGATATCTTCAAGCCGGCCGTCGCGCCGTTCGACCTCCCGCCGCAGCCAGCAGTCAAAATAACGTCCGGGGGCCGTTAGCTCAGGTGGTTAGAGCGGCCGGCTCATAACCGGTTGGTCGAAGGTTCGAGTCCTTCACGGCCCACAAATACCCGCGTGGGGAAGGGAGATGCTTCAACAGAGTTGGGCGATCACCGTCCCTGTTCCCGGATGCCCAGGATCGGGCTCGTAACCCGTATTCGTCCTGACGATCACGACCTCTACGGTATCGCCGGAAATCTGTGACCCGCTCTTGCTGACCACGCTGGCGACAGTGACAGCCATATACGTGGGAAGCCTCGCCGGTGGGCCGGCACTGTTGGCGGGGCGGGTCGTCCAGGACGTCCCGCATGCCGGCGCGCTTGCCGGATCATTGGCAAAGCCCTTCAACGACTCCGGCGCTGGGCCGCCGCTCAAGGTGTTGGCGGACGCCCACTGTCCGCCCCAAAACGTGACGCCGGAACCGCTCGCGCCATTGCCATCGCCGATCACGAAGTTCCCACCGTCCGACAGGCCGTAGATCAAGAGCTGGGTAGTGGCGGCGGCGCAGCTACCGCCGACGTCGCATACCCGGGTCGTCACGGTGTGCGGGCCGAGCTCGGCATATGTGTGGGTGCCCGTGACGTCGAAGGCGGCCCCCCTCTGGGCGATTGAGCCTGCAGACGATGCGCCGTCACCCCAGTCGATGGTGGCGCTGTAGTCAGAAAGGGTACCGTTTGGGTTGGCGTCGGTGAACTGCGCGACCGCGCCATTGAATGGGTCCGTGCTGTTCGCCTGGCGTCCAGATGCGGCGAGCGGCGCGTCGGCGACCGTAACCGTGCTGGTTGCAACCGACGTATTGAAGAGCGCGGTGTCGATGTCGCTGACGGAGACCGTGATCGTGTAGGTGCCCTCTTCAGCGTAGGTGTGCGATCCGCTGACGTCAAAGCCGCTGGTCGCTGCATCAGCGCCGGTCGCGCCGACCATGGATGCAGTGCCGTCGCCCCAGTCGATGGTGGCGGCGTATTCCGAGGCCTTCCCCGTTGGATCCATGTCCGTAAATGTGGCAACTGTCCCGGCGTACGCCTGACCTTCTGTCGCCTGGACCGAGATTCCATTCGCGTACATTGGCGGATCGGGCGACACTGAGGCACCCGGCCCGAAGACCGGAATGAGGCCGATAGTTCCAAGGCATGCCCCGTTTCCGTTCGGGGCGGGTGCGTTACAGAAGTCCACCCACTGATCAAGCAGGCTGCCGGGATAGGCATCACCGGCAAGGCGGACCGTCTCGGTGCCCAGCGTCTCAAACTGCCGAACCGTTCCGGAAACCACGGTCAACCGGCAGTATCCATCCGCGGTGATCGTGCCTGATGTCTGATCTGCCCCGGTCGTTTTCCCGCCGCAATCCGCGACGGTGGTGCCCGATGGTGCAAACGGCTTCACGATCACCGACTGCCCCGGATTGTAGGAATCACCGACGAAAGCCGTGAGAACACAGTGGTCGAGCTGACCGGCAGAAGCTGTCCCGTTGCCGTTCTCTCCTGTGCAGACCGCGACCGCAAACGGAAAAGAGGGCGGCGGTGGGGGCTGCGGAGGCGGGTGGATCTCAGACCCGGGACCTTGTGTGTTAACCGTTGTGGTTTGGCATGGTTGACTCGGACTGCACACCGTTGCCATCTGGGATACTCGGCTGAAGACCGGCGTCGACGCCGAGATGCGAAAGTCCTGCCGTCCGATTTGAGCGCCGCTGGACGCTCCAGCGAGAACGGAGTAGACGCAGGTGTGCGGGGTAGACCATTGCAAAGTACCGCCCGGGCATACCATCGAGTCCACGCTCGGCCGGCCGAGGAAGATGCTCACCGTTGAGTTCGCTGGGACCTGGCCAGACTGGACATAGATCACGCAGCTGTCGGGATCGCCCGGTTGGACGCTGCCTGGAGGGCCGGCTTGGTTCGTCATGGGATTCTGGCAATACGCCCCGAACGTTAGGGGCGCGGGGCCGCCGCCGCCTCCGCCGTGCCCGCCGCCAGAATCGCCGGCAAACGCCGGAATGCTGAAGAAGGCGACAAAGATCGCCGACAGGATGGAGACCGTGATCCGCTTCACTGGTTGACCCTCCGCCGAGTCCCCGAGCTATGTGTAACGCCATAATCAAATGCTTCTTAGTCGGGCGGTGTCAAGTAATTCGCTACTGGCGGTATAAGGCTGGTGGCTGGGCCCCCGTGGCCGCGTCGTACCCGCGGTCAAGGAAGCAAGACCGACGAACACCCACTACGACAAGCCCTGATTCGCCGGTCGCGACGTTATAGAGGTTTTTCCATGCAGACGCTCGTCGGAGAGGTCGCGTATTCTCCCCAACACTCGATCTGCCTGAACCCCGCTCGGCGATAAAGCGTGAGCGCCTCCGGCGAGTGACTGCCGGTCTCCAGGACGAGGCGCCGCGCACCTAGCTGCTCGGCCGCTGTCTGAAGGCTGGCCAGCACGGCCCGCCCGACCCCCTTGCCGCGCTGGTCGGGTTCGACGTACATCCGCTTGATCTCTGCCGTCGTGGCGTCGAGCAACCGAAAGGCCCCACAGCCCACGGCTCGGCCATTGTCGCGGGCCACAAGGAAAGTCCCCCGGCCCTCAGCGAGATGCTGCGCCTTGAGATTCGGCCCGAAGCGCTGTTCTGGTGGATAGAGCTCGGCTAGGCCGGCGTCCAGCGCAGCGATCAATCGCTGCGCATCGCGGGAGTCGAAGGCCTCAGGAGTGATCGAAATGCCCAAGCCGCGATTATCTCGGTTGGCGTCGCCACTGGGCAAGACACGAGTGTTACCTTCGGCACGTGCGAAACCCGCAGTCGTTCGATCGATTCGGAGGGGATTACGATCGCTTCGCCGGGCTCCAGCAACAGCGCCTCCGGGATTGGCTGGTCGCGCAGCTGCCAGCTCACGGTGGCCGGGCCCTGGATGCCGGCTGCGGCTCGGGCCGCCACACGCAGGCGCTCGGCATGTACTTTGGCCAGGTCATCGGCATCGATATCAGTGCGCCGCTGATCGACATTGCCCGGCAGCGATCAGGCCCGAACGTGCGCTTCGTCGTGAGCGACCTGATGGCCTTCGCGGATCCAGATGGGTTCGATCTGGTCTTCAGCTCGACGACGCTGCATCACGTGCCCGATCTCGACTCGGCGCTGCGGCACTTACGAGGCTTGGTCAGGCCCGGCGGCAAGGCAATCTTGATCGACAACGTCGCAGCACGGCCGGTGCCGCGGCGCTCGGTTCACGTCCTTGGGGCTCTTCGCGACGTTCCCGGTGACATCGCGCGCGTTGGCGCGCGTCATGCCGGATGGTTGCTGAAGTTCAGGACGAGCGCAGCCTGGCTCGATCACCTGGCCAGCGATCGCTATCTCTCGCGCCAACAATTCGAACGCCGATACGGAGCGATCTATCCGGGTGCGCGCTTTGAGAGTCTCGGCTACGCCCATGCGCTCGTCT
>VBFR01000159.1 GCA_005889345.1 Chloroflexota bacterium | reverse complement strand
GCCGCCGGAGAGCTTGCACTTCCAGCGCAGCCAGGCCGTCAGTGAAAGCGCGCCATCGGCCTTGTACTCGCCCGACCTGTCGAAGCGCCGCACGCCGCTGGCGAAGACAGCCTCGAGCGGATCGATGCCCGCTTCGCGGATCTGGATCAGTGCCTCGCCCAGCGTCTCGCCGTCCGCCTCACGAACGCAGTCCGCCACGGCGCGCACCCCGGCGCGCAGCGACTGCATGGCGGCATCCAGGCGGCGGGTTCCCGGCTTTCGCTCGACCTCTGCCACGGCCATGCTTTAAGCCTGAACCATGTCTACGACAGCTGCCTGTCAATCACCCAAAGATCACGACAGTTATCGCTGAGACGCGGGGGCTCGCCTTACGCCGCGCGCTTGTGGCCGTTGCCGTTGAGCACCAACGCCAGCATCTCCGACGGCCGTGTGGCCCACAATCGGTGCCGCCGGAACGTCGCCCGGAGCTCGGGTGACAGTCCCCAGGCGGCGAGCACGGTGCGCACGCGCGCGGCCCGCCCGGTTTCCAGGTCCACCATGCTGTCGCCGACGTAAACCGCGCTCGAGCGTGCCAGACCCAGGTAGCCGATGGCCGCCAGCAACGGGTCGGGCGCCGGCTTGGGCGGCGTCACGTCCTCGAAGCCGATCACAACGTCGAAGAATTCGCGCAGGCCCGCGGCCTCGAGCTCGGCCTCGATCAGCGCCCGTCGCTTGCAGGAGACGACCCCGAGCGGCGAGCCGGCCTGACGAAGTTTCCGCACCAGCGTCGGGATGCCGCGGAAGACGCGCGCATGCCCGAGCATCGAGTCGGCGGAACGATAGGTCGCCACCAGCTCCTCCCACATGTCAGGCGCGACGATCTTCATCTGCTCGGGCAGCGGCAAGCCGCGGTTCTGCCGGAACAGCTGGCGCGCGCCTTCGTCCAGTCGGTGTGTCCGCATCACGTGCGCGAATGCCTCCTCGATCAGCGGATAGCTGTCAACCAGCGTGCCGTCGAAGTCGAAGATCAGGCCACGCGAATGGCCGTTGGCGCGACCGTTGGGGCTGACGGAGGGCGGGTGGGGTCGAAGAAGAGACTCTGGTTCGGTTGCCACGTGTGATCAACATCCCTGGGTAGGCTGGGCGCGCTCCACCGGGAGCTGCGCTGTCGACGAATCGACCCTTCCCAACTAAATAATGCCAGTCGTATAACGTCGCCGTCCACCGTTCCTCTCGCAATCGGACGGTTTGTGGATCGACGCCAAACACACGTTCGGTGGGCCTCGGAAAGCTCAACCTTGACCACACCCCCACTGTTGCCTAAACTCAACCTTGATATGGCAGGCGTGACTTACGAGCACGTGTACAAGCGGTACCCCGGCAACGTCGTCATCACCGACATGAGCGCGGAGGTCAAGGACAAAGAGTTCGTGGTCCTGGTTGGGCCGTCCGGGTCCGGCAAGTCGACGGCCCTGCGGATGCTCGCCGGCCTGGAAGAGATCAGCGACGGCACCGTCAGGATCGGCGAACGAGTGGTCAACGACGTCGCGCCGAAAGATCGCGACATCGCCATGGTCTTCCAGTCCTACGCGCTCTACCCGCACATGACGGTCTACGACAACCTTTCGTTCGGACTCAAGCTGCGCAAGACGCCGAAGTCCGAGATCGACAAGCGGGTCCGCGAGGCAGCCGGGATCTTGGGGCTCGAGCAGTTCCTCGATCGCAAGCCGAAGGCGCTCTCCGGCGGCCAGCGGCAGCGCGTGGCGTTGGGCCGCGCCATCGTCCGCCAGCCGCAGGTCTTCCTCATGGACGAGCCTCTCTCCAACCTCGACGCCAAGCTCAGGGTCCAGACCCGCGTGCAGATCCTCAAGCTGCACCAGCGCCTCCAGACCACGTTCATCTACGTCACCCACGACCAAGTCGAGGCGATGACCATGGGTGACCGTATCGTCGTGCTCAACAACGGCATCGTGCAGCAGTTCGACACGCCGCAGACGCTCTATGAGCACCCGGTCAACCTGTTCGTGGCGGGCTTCATCGGCAGCCCGGCGATGAATTTCCTGACCGTCAAAGTCGGCGGTGACGGCCAATCGATGCTGACCGGTGACGGCTTCCAGCTCCCGGTCGAGGAGCGTCTCCTTTCTGAGGCAGGTGCCTCTCGCGGCCAGGAGGTCATCATGGGGGTGCGGCCGGAAGACCTCAAAGATGTCCGCTTCCCGGGCCGTGATGGCCTCCCGAAGATCAAGAGCAAAGTCGAGGTCGTCGAGAGCATGGGCAGCGAGATCTTCGTGTACTTGAACATCGGCGGCAAGACGCTTACGGCCCGCATGGATCCGCGCAGCAACGATATCCAACCCGGACAGAACGTCGACGTTGCGGTCGACACGCACCACCTGCACCTGTTCGACGCGAAGTCCGAGAAGGCGCTGGTCAGCCGCGGCACGCCGGCCCAGGCCGTACCCGCGGTCGCCGAAGCACCCGCACCTCCCGCTCGCTAGCCCTTGGAACTCGGTCTTGAAGGCCGAGTCGCCGCCATCACCGGAGGCAGCCACGGCCTCGGATACGCGATTGCCCAGAGCCTGCTCACCGAAGGCTGCCGGGTCGCGATCTGCGCGCGAGACGGCAACCGGCTGAATGACGCGGCCGCCAAGCTTGGGGCGGCCGTGTTCGCGCAAACCGCCGATGTCGCGAAGCCGGGCCAGGTGGAAGCCTTCATCCAGGCCGCGGCCGGCCATTTCGGCGGGCTCGACATCCTCGTCCACAACGCCGGCGGCGGTGGCGGCGCGGGCCTCGAGTCGCCTGACATGGAGTTCACGCAAAGCCTCGAGGTCAATGTCCTTGGCGGCCTGCGCGCGTGCCGCGCGGCGGTGCCATTCATGCGCCGCCGAGGGCGCGGCCGAATTATTTTCGTTTCGTCCGTCTATGGCCGCGAAAGCGGCGGACGAACCGGCTACAACCTGGCCAAGGCCGCCGAGATCAGCCTGGCGAAGGCGTTATCCCGCGAGCTGGCCAAAGACGACATCCTGGTCAACAGCGTGGCGCCCGGCTCACTCATGTTCCCCGGCAGCAGCTGGGAGCGCCGACAGCAGGCAGACCCCGAGGGCATCGCCGCCTTCGTCAAGTCGGACCTGCCGCTCGGCCGCTTCGGTACGCCCGAGGAAGTCGCGGCCGTGGTGGCGTTCCTCGCCTCCGACCGGGCGAGCCTGGTGACCGGCGCCTGCTGGACCGTCGACGGCGGCCAGTCCCGCAGCAACATCTAGGAGCCCGCCCCTTCCCTCCCCCGCTCGCCGGGCCCGTCGGCCCACGCGAGCGGCGCTTTAGTGCCATGCGAGCGTTTGAGACGTTCGGGAGGGTCAGGGTGGCGGTGCTATGCCTTGCGAGGCCTGGCGATCCAGAGGGCCGCAGCGAGCACGATCCCCAGGACCAGCAACGTCATTGCGGTGCCCATCGGGGCGGTTGGCGCGTCGAGCGGCCGGTTGGCAGTAGAAATCCCATCGACGATTGCCATCGGCTCGGTGCCAAAGGGCGCGACCTTGACGATGCCCATCGGCGTCACGCTCATGTCGTACGTTACCTTGTCGTCAGGCGCATTCAGCGTCAGGTACGTCAGCCAGCTGTCGCGGCGGACCCAGCTCATGTTCTTGTCACTCGACAGGTCCCTGTAGAGGTTGTCCGTCATCTTTTCCTGGAACTCGAGGGTGAACCCCTCCGCGCCCTGCACGCTGCTACCCACGCCGGACACGCCGAACAACGCGCGCCATTCGCTGGTGTTGACCGGCTTATCCGACAGTAAGTACAGATCGGCCTGCACCTGTGACCCAGCGGCGAGGACTTCGAATGGGATCCAGGGGTGCGCAATCTTCATCGTAATCAGCACCGGCGCGCCGTCGCCGAAGATCAGGCGCTGCTTGGCGGCGCGGTCGGCGTTGTACTTGGCTGCCATGAAGATCGGACTGCGCTTGGCGTACTGCAGGATATGGTTGTGCGTCTCGGCGTCGATCGCAAAGCCGTTG
>VBFR01000158.1 GCA_005889345.1 Chloroflexota bacterium | reverse complement strand
GTCGTTCGCCTGGCGCCAATGCCAGTGCTCGTGGTTCCGAAGTTCAGCACGATCGGCCACAACGTTCCGTCAGTCCGGCGAGTCGGCCGGCGGGACGCTCGCGCTTAGCGCGTGCTCCACTGAAACCAGCGGATGCCAACTCCGGCAAACACGACGGCATAGAGCACGCTCGCGAGAAAGGCCCCCCAGGTGTCGGTACTCCACGGAGCGGTCTGGATCGCTCCCGCGAGCAACGTCGCCACCGCCCCGCCGGGTGACCATCGCGAAATGGTCTCGAACGTCGTTCCGAAGATGTCGGAATGACCGAAAAGGCCGAGCGCGACGAGCGGCAGGAAGCTGAGCCGCCCCACGGCGTTGACGGTATCCACGGATTTGATGAGGCCGACCAGAGCCTGTCCCACGCCGAGGAAGACGGCCGAGCTGAAGATCACGGCGAGGAGAGTCAGGAGGTACGCGGCCGGATCCAGCGTGACCTTCTCGACGACGGCCGCCGCCACGAGGACCACCACGGACATGGCCAGCATTGAAAGGATCTGGACGGCCAACCGGCTGACCATGATCGTCCAGGTCGCAGCCGGCGTGACCCGGAGGCGCTGGAAAACACCCAGCTCGCGGTCCCTGGCCACGGACGCGGTGTAGCCAAGGATGGCAATCAACGCGATGCCGAGCGTGAGAGCGAACGACACCTTCACGATCGGGCTCCCGAGTTGAACGCCGCGTTTGCCGGCGGACAGACCGTAGAGGACGGCGAGCGGCGGAAAGAACGTCAGCAGCAATGCTTGCCCGTTACGCAACTGAACCGTGAGGTCCGCCTGAAGCAGGGCTCTGAGGATCCCCGACAATGTCGGAGGGCGGCCTAGGGTGGCGCTCGCTTCGTTGCTCATCTCAATCGCGAAGCTCACTTCCGGTTAACCCGATGAAGACATCTTCCAGAGTGACCTGGCCATGGGCCACTTTGCGTACGCGTGGGTCATCTTTGTGTTTCTCGATGAGCCCAGCCGGCGTGTCGACCGTGAGCAGCTTTCCTCGGTCGATGATCGCCACGCGGTGACACACCGCCTGCGCCTCTTCCATGGAGTGCGTCGTAAGGAGGATGCTCCGGCCGATGTCGCGGAGCCGTTCGATCCGATCCCACAGCTGCCGGCGAGCTTGCGGGTCCAGGCCCGCGGTGGGCTCATCGAGGAGCACGAGCGGCGGGCTGTGAATTGTGGCAATCAACAAAGAGACGCGTTTCTGCTGTCCCCCGGACAGCTGGCTGAAGCGCTTTGACGCTTCCTCCCCCAGGTGGACATCGGCAAGCAGGTCGTCGATTCCGGCTCGGGTGAGCGGTACGCCGTAGAGCCCCGCATAGAGCCTGACGATCTCGCGAATGGTGAGATTGGATTGGAAGCTCGTCGACTGAAGCTGCACGCCCATTCGTGCTTTCGCAGCGGCCGGGTTTGCCCGAGCGTTGACATCGCCGACCCGGATCGAGCCGGAGTCGGGCCGCACCAGTCCCTCAATCGCGCTCAGTGTGCTTGTCTTCCCAGCGCCGTTCGGACCAAGCAGACCAAAGATCTCCCCTTCATTAATTCCGAGGGACACGCCATCGACTGCCCGCTTCGGACCATAGCTGACGTGGAGATCCTCGACTTGAAGAGCCAGACCATGAGCGGCAATCTGGCCGGTAGCAGTCACCTGGTTCGCACATTATCAGCGATATTGCCTAACTGAGCACAGCAGCGGCACCACCATCTAATCTAGCCAGCCATTTCCTCCGCGCCGCACTCCGCGGCTCGTCTCTGCAGGAGCTTGCGCTCCACGACGTTCTCAGTCAGCGACGCGGCGCGCTCGAACTCGGCGCGCGCCTCCGCAGACCGGCCCAGTTTTCGTAACAGATCGCCGCGAACGGCCGGCAGCAGATGGTACGCCTTGAGCGATGGCGCGGAGACGAGCGCGTCCACGAGATCGAGGCCGGCTGCGGGACCGAACGCCATCCCCACGGCGACCGCTCGGTTCAGCTCGATCACCGGCGATGGCGCGAGCTCGGCGACCGCGTCGTAGAGCGCCACGATGCGCGGCCAATCCGTCTCCGCTGCCGTCGCCGAGCGTGCGTGGCATGCGGCGATCGCCGCCTGCAGCGCGTAGGGGCCCATTGCCTTCGCGAGCCTCTCGGCGCGGTCGAGCGCCCCAAGGCCGCGGCGGATGAGCAGGCGATCCCAGCGCGATCGGTCCTGGTCCAGCAAGAGGACGGGCTCCCCCGACGGTCCAAGGCGAGCACGTAACCGAGACGCCTGGATCTCCATCAGGGCGACGAGCCCGTGGACTTCCGGCTCGGTCGGGGCGAGCTCGGCCAGGATTCGGCCCAGGCGAAGGGCGTCCTCGCAGAGCGCCGGTCGGACCCAGTCCTCGCCGGCAGTCGCGGAATAGCCTTCATTGAAAATCAGGTAGATCACCTCGAGGACCGAAGCGAGGCGCGCCTCGCGTTCGGCTCCGCGCGGGACCTCGAACCGTATGTGTGCTTCGGTGAGGGTGCGCTTTGCCCGGACGATGCGCTGCGCGATGGTCGCGACCGGGACGAGGAACCCGCGCGCGATCTCCTCGGTCGTCAAACCCCCGAGGACGCGAAGGGTGAGGGCGACACGAGCGTCCTTAGACAGGACCGGATGGCACGCCATGAAGATGAGACCGAGAAGGTCGTCCCCAATGTGCTCGTCGATCGCCGCGTCGGGGTCCGTGCTCTCCTGAGCCCGCTCAATGTCGCGTCCGATCTCTTCGTGCTTGCGTTCGAGCGTCTGGCGGCGGCGGATCAGATCGATCGCGCGATGCTTCGCGGTGCCCATCAGCCAGGCGCCCGGCTTCTCCGGCACGCCCGAGGTGGGCCACTGCTCGAGCGCGGCAACGAGGGCGTCCTGTGCGAGTTCCTCGGCCGATCCGATGTCGCCGACGATTCGAGCCAGCCCGGCGATAAGCCGGGCCGACTCGATCCGCCAGATCGTTTCGATCGCGCGATGCGCCTCGCTGGCTGCTGGCGAGAGCTCCGTTACATGCCCTCGAACTCGAAGATCTGACGGATCTCGTAGGTTCCGGCATTGAACGGTGCCCGCTTGAGCCACTCGAGCGCCTCGTCGATCGAGCGCACCTGCCACAGCCAGTAACCGGCCACGAGCTCCTTGGTCTCCGCGAATGGCCCGTCGATGACCGTGCGCTTCTTCCCGTCAAATCGAAGGCGCTTCGCCTGCGAACTCGGGTAGAGGCGGCCATCCCCAAGCACCACCCCGGCCTTGACCAGCTCTTCGTTGAACTTCTGGAACTCCGCCATGGTCTCCGGCGTCGGTGGCTTCGCCGCCTCGCTCTGATGGTCTTCTTTTGCCAGCACGAGTACACGCATCGCTGTCTCCTCCTATTGGATCTTGATACGGGCCATTTGAGGCCTCACTCAGGCATCGAATGGCGCGTGGCCTTTTCGACATGGCCCGATCCACCTGCCCCCTTCAGAAAGGTGCGCTTCGCGCGGCCCGCGGGAAATCCTCGATCGCGCTCAAAGCCTACCAACTCGACCCGGCGAACATTTACATTGGAAGGGAAGGCCGCACCCCGGGTGCGGCCTTCATTTCGCCGATTCGGTTCAGAAGCCGACGGCGCCGACGAAGATGTCCGAGTTGCCGAAGAGCTGTCCGCTCGGACTGGGCGGGCAGGCAGTATCCGGATTTGGCTTGGGGGCAGTCCCCGCCCGGAATGCGTCGACTGCGCTGCAGGCAGCCTCGTTACGGGTGTCGGTCCAGACGAACCATCCCGTTGAGTTGTCGGCGACGGCTGTTGCGTAATCGCCCAAGAATTGCGCGCCCAAGGAGTTTGTGCTGGAACCATCGGGATCCCCGAACGCCGTGCTGAGCAGGTGCGCTCCACCCCACACGCCGTGGGTCCGCACTTGGAACGCAGCAAACTGGCGGACGATGCCGGGGCCCGGCGGGGTCCCGTTCGCCTTCCACGTCTGTGCCGGCCACGCCACGAAGACGTTCGAGCCGTCCGGACTCGCCGCCACGGATGGAAAGAACGCGTTGGCGACGCCGGCGGCGCCACCGACCGTCTTCGGTGTGCTCCAGCTCAGCCCGCCGTCGCCGGACTCGGTGAACTTGATCAACGCGGTGGGCGGCGTGCCCTCCTCATTGGCCCAGACCACATACAGCGCGCCGGTCTGCTGGTTGACGTCCGCGGAGGGGAAGCTGTTGTCTCGGAAGCTCGACCCGCCGAGCGGGCTCGGGATGTCGTTGACAGCCGCCACCGGCATCGGACCACCAAATGTGTTACCACCGTCGTGCGAAACGGCCACCAGCTGCTCGGAATGATGGTTGATCGCTCCTAACCAAAAGACGTAGACGGTGCCGTCGGGCCCACTGCGGATCAGTGAACCCTGCCGGCCGCCCACAGCCCCGTTGTTCGCGCTCTGGCTGAGCCGAATAATGTGGCTCCAGGTCTGCCCGCCGTCGGTTGACCGGGCGAAGACGATCGGCTCAGGGCTAAACGTATTGCTCTTGCCAAACCGCCCGGCGCCGATGAAGAGTGTCCAGCTTGCGTACACGTTTCCGAAAAATGGGCTGTTCGGGTTCGCATCCGCCCAGATGTAGTCTTTGTCGTTGAAGTCGACCGGGTTATCACTGCTGCTGCTCACGATCACCGGGGCCCTCCACGAAGCCCCGTCGTCTGCCGAGCGTGACACGGCCATCGCCGGTACGCCGAGACCGCTAGCCGCAAAGGCAAGGTTGCCGTAGTAGGTCACGCTGCCGTTGGCGAACGAAAACCTGCCGTCCGAACCACGGGCCGGACCGACCGCCAGGTTGGGATCGCCAAACGACTCCAGGTTCTGTTCGCAGTAACCAGGGAGCGTGTGGATGACACGACCCTCGCAGCTTCCGACTCCACTGGCCGACTCTTTGAAAGACGGCTGTGTCCAGTGGACGCCGCGATCCGTGCTGAAATACACCCCCGAGTTACCCACATTCGGAGCGAACGGACAGGACCCGGTTCCGGTTGCCGTCGTCCCGCACAGCGGTTCGTCGATCTCGTCGTTAGACCCTGCGATCAGCGCTCCGGTCCGTGGGTCGAGCGCGATGCCAGGCTCGTTCTGCTTGTTCTGAGGAAAATTGTCAACCTGGCCCGGCGGTGGAGGAGGTGCGGTCATGTTGACCTGGCTGTTGAACAGGACCGTCCCTCCTTGCGCCGACGCCGTGGCTGGCAGCAGGGCCCCGACCGCGGCGAGCGCGACGAGCGCAGCAAATCGTGTCTTCATCCTCAAGTGGCAATCCCTCCTTAAGACCCGCACCGGTCCTGATTGACGTCGTCGATATCCCATTTCGTGCCCGGGTTAGATCTGTAACGGGGCCGCGTACAGGTACACAACGATGCGGCAGATCCAGGCTGCCATCACCCACGACTATCTGGACCAGTATGGTGGCGCAGAGCGCACCGTGCTCGCGATCTGCGAACGGCTCCGCTCCGCGCCCCTCTACACCTCCGTCTACGATCGCGCGGTCATGCGCCGGCTCGGTTTCAGCGAGCCCGCCCAGCAAATCGTCGTCAGCTTCATGCAAGGCTGGCCACTCCGGCGACGCGTTCCGCGCTACTACCACACGTGGCTGTACCCGCTGGCCTTTCGAACCTTCGACTTGCGCGGCTACGAGCTGGTGCTTTCGTCGGCGCACTTCGCTGCCAAGGACTTGAGGCTCTCGCCGGGGACCATCCACGTCAGTTACTGCTACACCCCACCTCGATTTCTGTGGGGCTACGACAGCGACACGGCCTGCCGGGCGATGCCGTTCCACGAGCGGCCGCTTGCCCTGATGGCGAAGGCGGCCTTGCGCCGGCTCGACTATCGCGCGGCGCAACGGGTGAATCTGTTCGTGGCCTGCTCCGAAGCGGTTGGTGGCCGCATCGAGCGGGCGTATCGCCGGCAACCGGTCATCGTCTACCCGCCCGTCGATACCGAGCGCTTTGCGGCTCACCCCCCGCGGGACGATGGCTTCTTCCTGATCGTTTCGCGGCTCAACGCCTACAAGCGGATTGACTATGTCGTCGATGCGTGCAACCAGGCGCAGCTGCCGTTGCTCATCGTCGGCACGGGGCCCTGGGAGAACCGCCTGCGCGCTCGGGCCGGGCCAACCGTCCGCCTCACCGGGCATCTCTCGGACCCCGAGGTCGAGCGCCTCATGTCCAGCTGTCGCGCCTTCGTCCTGCCGGGAGAAGAGGATTTTGGCATCGCCGCGGTCGAGGCCATGGCGGCAGGAAAGCCGGTTGTCGCTTTGCGTCGAGGAGGCGCGGTCGAAACGGTGATCGATGGAGAGACCGGCTTGCTGTACGACGACCCGACGCCTGAGAGCTTCCTCGATGCCGTGAGCCGGCTGGCGCTGCGGCGTTGGGATGCGGGAGCGGCACGATCACGTGCGCAATGCTTCGACCGGGCGCACTTTGCGCAGCGGCTCGACGCGGCGATCGCTTTCGCGGTCGAGGCGGGCTCGATGGTCCTCAACTGATGCGCGAGCTGGCGACCGCGACGGCGGAACCCCAGGTCTGCACCCTTCGGCGCGCCGTGGTGAGCACGCTCGTCTACGCCGATCTCTTCGACTACCCGCTGACGGACTCCGAAATCCAGCGCTTTCTCATCGGTGAGGCGGCCACGACGACGCGGGTGACGGCGTTGCTCGACGGCGACGCCCGCCTCCGGCGACATGTCGAACGGACCGGCGATTGGGTCCACCTTGCGGGCAGGAGCCATCTGGCGAAGGTCCGGCGTGAACGGGCCGCCGTGTCGGCGGAGCTGTGGCCCATCGCCCGACACTACGGGGCCAGGATCGCCCGCCTGCCGTTCGTCCGGCTGGTCGGGGTGACCGGCGCCCTGGCGATGAACAATGCCGCGGCCGGCGACGACATCGACCTGTTTATCCTCGTGCAACCCGGCCGGCTCTGGCTCTGCCGCTTGTTGATCGTTGCCATCGTGCGGCTCGCCGGGCGCCACGGCGCCACGCTCTGCCCAAACTTCCTGCTGAGCACCGACCATCTCCGGCTGTCGGAGAGGAACCTGTTCACAGCCCACGAGATCGCCCAGATGGTCCCCTTGACGCGGACCCCCTGGTATGACGCCTTCCTCGATGCCAATCGATGGGTCAGGGATTTCCTGCCGAACGCGTTCGCCACCGCGTCGACTACGGAAGCACGTCTCGATCGCCGCTCTGCGAAGCGCGTCGTTACCCGGTTGCTCTCCACCCGGTTGTTCGATCCGTTCGAGCGATGGGAGATGGAGCGGAAAGTGCGGCGCCTCCGCGCGCGGCAGGGGCGTGAAGGAGGAAGCGTCGCGTTCTCGGTCCACGAGTGCCGCGGGCACTTTGCCGCGCACGACGCGCGCATCCTGGCGACATACTCGCAGCGGGTCGCCGGCTCCGCGGCCGAGCTGTCATGAGCGACGTGCTCTTCGGCCAGTCGTACTACCTGCGCTTCGATCCCAAGCTCTGGGCGGCGATGCAGCCGTACCCACCGCTCGGCACTCTTTATGCCGCGAGCTACCTCCGCTCGCGCAACTATGACGTCGCGCTCTTCGACGCCATGCTGGCGGACTCGGCCGACGAATGGACAGCCGCGCTCGATGCCTACAGCCCGCGCTTCGCGGTGATCTACGAGGACAACTTCAACTACCTGTCGAAGATGTGCCTGCTGCGGATGCGAGAGGCGGCGTTTTCCATGATCGAGCGGGCCGGAGCGCGTGGCTGCACCGTCATCGTCGCCGGCTCCGACGCCACCGACCGCGCTGAACTCTACCTCTCGCACGGCGCGCACTTCGTCCTCAACGGGGAGGGCGAGATGACGCTCGCGGAGCTTCTCGACCGGCTCTGTGGCAGGAGCGAGGTGCCGTTGGATTCCATCCGTGGCATGACGTTTCGTGACAGAAGCGGCGACGGCATCGTCGTGACGCCGCGCCGTCCCGACCTCACCGACCTCGACGTGCTGCCGATGCCGGCCTGGGACCTGGTCGATGTCGGGCGTTACCGCGAGATCTGGTCTGCGAGGCACGGCTACTTCTCGATGAACATGGCAACCTCGCGTGGCTGCCCCTATCACTGCAACTGGTGCGCCAAGCCGATCTGGGGCCAGCGGTACAACGTCCGCAGCCCGGAGAGTGTCGTCTCCGAGCTCGACTGGCTCAAAGCGACCTATCACCCCGACCACATCTGGTTCGTGGACGACATCCTCGGTCTCAAGCCGGGCTGGGTGAAACGCTTCGCCGATCTCGTCGAGCGAGAACGCGTGGGCACCGCGTTCAAGAGCCTCTGTCGCGCGGATCTGCTCCTCCGGGAGGACACCGTCGATGCCCTGCGGCGTGCCGGGGCGGAGGCTGTGTGGTTGGGCGCCGAATCCGGCTCTCAGAAGATCCTCGACGCCATGGACAAGGGGACCCGCGTCGATCAGACCCGTGAGGCGGCTCGCCGCCTGCACGCGGCAGGGATCAAGGTGGGCTTCTTCCTGCAGTTCGGCTACCCGGGAGAAACGCGCGCGGACATCGCCGCGACCCTGCAGCTCGTCCGCGATTGTCGACCGGACGACATCGGCATGTCCGTTTCCTATCCGCTTCCCGGCACGAAGTTCCATCGCGCCGTCCGCGCGCAGCTCGGGCTGCAACAGAATTGGGTCGACTCCGCCGACCTCGCCATGATGTATCGCGGGCCGTTCAGCACTGCCTTCTACCGCAAGCTCCATTCCGTGCTGCACCATGAGTTCCGGATGCGCCAGGCGTGGGCGCGACTCACCGGCGGCAGCGCCGCGAGCCGCCGGCCGCGGTTGCTGGCGAGTGTCCTCTACCATGCGGCCGCAGTCCCGGTTTCGCGCCTTCAGCTGGCGCTGCGCGCTCGCCGCCGGCATCGAGGCCTCGCGCCGCTGCCGCGGTTCATGAGCGCACAGGCGGCGGCGCATCCGACACCGCAGCGCGACTCGTT
>VBFR01000293.1 GCA_005889345.1 Chloroflexota bacterium | reverse complement strand
CCAGCGTCTTCAGGACGGCGTTGGCGACTTTCATGCCGCCGCCGAGCGTGTACGTCTTTGCCACGGCTGGTTTCAGCTTAGGCCCGCACGAGCCAGCGTGACCAGAAGGGCCATGATGGCGTTCCAATGGGCATGGCGTGGAGGCGGACCGTCGCCGGACTGATGATCCTGGCAGGTCTGTTGACGCTCGGGTATGTCGGGATTTCGAGCTACATCGCCGAGCAACTTGTTTATGAGGCGCCCAAAGCGATCGTCAAGACTCCAGCGAGCCAGTCCCTTCGCTTCGCCAATGTCAGCTTTCCGAGCCGCAACGATGGGATCGGCCTGAAAGGCTGGCTGATTCCCGGCGTCCTCCCGGACGGCCGGCTGACCGTCGATCGCGTGATCGTCGTCGTCCACGGAACACGAACGAACCGCGAGAGTCCCGGCGACCACCTGCTCGAGCTGACCGGGGAACTCGCGCGCCACGGCTTCGGGGTGCTGAGCTTCGACATGCGCGGCATGGGCGAATCGACGCCGGCTCCGCTCTCGATGGGAGCCCTGGAGCAGCGCGACGTCCTCGGCGCCGTCGATTTCTTGCGGAACGGCACGCCACCCTTCCCCGAACTTGGGCGGCCACGCATCATCGGCGGGCTGGGCATCTCGATGGGTGCATCCACTTTGCTGCTGGCGGCCGCCCGAGAGCCCGCCATCGCCGCGGTCGTCTCCGATTCCGCCTACGCCGAAGTGGTTCCACTCCTCGAGCGCGAGGTCGCCAAGCGGTCCATCGCACCTGTCGGCCGTGTCCCCGGTGTGTTTGCCCCCGCGGCCCTGGTGATGGCCCGCCTCCTCTACGGCGTGGACTTCTTCGCGGCCCGGCCCGTTTCTACGATCGCCCGTATCGCGCCGAGGCCGCTGCTGCTCATCCACGGCACCGCGGACGACTACGTGCCGTTCGCCAACTTCCGCCAGTTGAATGCCGCCGCCACATCCGCTCCGGGTGCGAACGTGACGACGTGGATCGTGCCCAACGCCCGCCATGCCCAGGCCTTCAAGAAGACCGGGGTTGAATACGTCACTCGCGTGGTCGCCTTCTTCGACGCCGCCCTCGGTGCCGCGGGATGAGGGGCGTGCGCGCGGCTCAACCGATCCTCGTCCTCATCGCTCTCGTCGCGCTCCTCGCGGGTCTCACCGTCATCGCTCGTGAGATCAGCGCCCGGGCCGGCTTTCTCGTCGAGCGGCCAATCGTGTTGTTCGTCTGGCTCGGCGGGCTGCTGATTGCCAGCGTGGTCTTTGCCTGGGTCGTCCGGCGCTCAATCCGCCGCGCCGACTCCACCTTCAGCGGCTTGCTGCTCGTTGCGACGGCACTGGCCCTCGCCTCGCCGCTGGCCCTGATGCTTCTGCAGCATCCCGCTCCCTAATCCGTCAGGCCGCCGCCCTGGGTAGATGTTGGTCGACCCAACTGCGCAATGCCGGGGCGGGGAGCGCGCCCGTGACGCGCGCCACCTCTTTGCCGTGATCGATCAAAACAAGGGTCGGGATGCCACGAATGCCAAATCGATGAGAAAGGTCGGGAGCGTCATCGCTGTTGACCTTGACGAGCTTGAGCCGTCCGGGCAGCTCGGTGGCGATCTTTTCGACGATGGGCGACACGATGCGGCAGGGGCCACACCAGGGCGCCCAGAAATCCACCATGACTGGCAGCGAGCTCTGCTCGACGACCGCCGCAAAGTCGGCCTCTCCACTCTCCGTCAGCCACGGCAAGGTGGCGCCGCAGTTGCCGCAATGCGGGACGCCGGTCGCAGCCGGTCGGACACGGTTCGTCTTGCCGCAGTTCGGGCAGCGCACCAGCGCGGGTTCGTTCACCGCTGGCTCGTAACGCTGACGGTGCGCAATTCCTCCAGAGGCACGGCCGTGACCAGGACGGCGGCCGCCCCCTCATAGGGAGCGAGTAGCTCGCGACGCTGCCCGACCAGCATCAGCTCGACGCCGTGAAGGCGCGCGATTTCGACCAGCTCATCGATAACGTTTTCCGCCGGCAGCAGGGCCTCGCCGTCGAAGGGGCACGATCCGGCCTGGAGCGCGAGGAAGTGG
>VBFR01000157.1 GCA_005889345.1 Chloroflexota bacterium | reverse complement strand
ATGCGCGCTCCCTTCGCCTCAGCGTCGGTTACATGACCTCCACCCTGACGTGGAGGGAAATTCATGGCGACGGAAGCGGTGCGCACGATCGCGGGTGGGACGCCGGGGGTCATGACGGCGACCTTGCCGAGGGCTTCGTTGGCGGCGTACAGCGTCCGTCCATCGTGGCTGAGGGCCAGCGCCCAGTGGAACTGGCGCTCGATATCGCTTGCCGCCGTCGATGGCAAGTCGACGCACCAGGCGATCGGTTCGTCGAGGGGAAGCGCGTGGATGAAGGGGCCGCCGTCGCGGATGTAAACGGTGTAGACGTAGTTCCCGTTGGCGTCGGCGGCGCTGTCGCCGGATTGGCATCCTCCATCTTCTGAATCAGGTAGAGGCTGTTGCCATCGTTGCTGAGCGCGTCGAACACGAAATCGCCGTTGACGCGGATCGTCTTGAAGGAATCGCCGAGTGAGCTCGAGCCCACGAGGAAGTTGGTGACGGAGGGAGAGCTCTTGGTCAGGGCGAGCCACTGGCCGTTGGGCGAGATGCCCGCGGTGGGCCCCTGGAAGGCGATGTTCGGAAGGCTATAGCCGGATGGAATCGTCGTCTGCGCGATCGTTCGGCCCGATGCCGGGTCGATCGCCTTCAGCTGGGCGCTGCCGGTGAGCTGGGTGACGACGTAGTAGCGCGACCAGTCGGCCGCGGGCGTCCCGATCGGCAGCTCGCGCACCACGGTGCCGGTGCCGGAATCGAGCACCTTGACGCTCTCGCTTGCGTTGGAGAACCCACCCTCGAGGAAGATCAGGTAGCCGGCCGCCGCGGGATGGGTGGTGGCGTTCGCGCGGCCGCAAGCGGTGAGGATCGAAACGGTCAGGATCAGCAGCGCGATCAGGCGACTCGTCATGGACACACCTCCGGACCCTATACAGCCGGAGGAAGGGTTCGGTTCCCCCGGCTAGCGGGAGCGACGCCAGCAGAGCGGGCAGCTCGGCGCGGTCGGAGGGCCGACGATCCGGCGCGCTGGCGCCGACAACGCCCGGAGGTGATCCCTGAATCCAGTCCCGAACGCCGTGGCGGTCCCGTCGTAGTTGCTGATCAGCGCCGGTCCGCTGGCGCAATCCCAGGTGTCCCAGGTCCATCCCAGGTAGGAGATCGCCTGGGCGTCCGCCCAGCTCATGTACTGATCGATGTAGCCGTGGCCACAGTCGTCCTCACCCAGTTCACCGGTTACCACCGGAACCTGTGCGGCGAGGGGCGCGACCGTGTTCGTCCAGCAGGTTGGATCGCAGACATTGAAGTTGTAGTTGTGGAAGGAGGCGACCAGCGCATTGGCCGGGTCTAACGGTTTGTTCACGGACCAGCCGCTGAGGTCGTTGGACCAGGCCAGGCCGCCGGACATGATCGGTTGGGTCGCGCCGGTCGATCGCACCGCCGTGACGAGGGATTGCATACCCGCCGTCGGCCAGCCCGGCGACGTGCAGCCATTGCGCCAGCACGACCAGCTGACGTCGTGCGGCTCGTTGTAGAGGTCGAAGAGGACCGCCGGATCCGACTTGAAGACGGACGCGACCGAGGTCCAGAAGGCGGGGGCGTGGTCGGCATCCGGCATCACCTGCTGGCCGGTTGCCTTCGTGGTCCCGGGCGCATTCCAGTGGAGGTCGAGGATGGCGTACAGCCCGTATTGATGGAGCAGCTTGACGTAAGACTGGATCGCGCCCTGGTAGGGCGCGCCGCCGTACGCGGGACTGACGCCGTTGATGTTGAGCCAGCAGTCCTCGTTCATCGGGATGCGCACGGCGTTGATGTGCCAGGCGGCCATCGCCGCGACGGAGGTCGCGTCGTTGGGGCCGTCGAAGATGCCCCAGCCCTGGATGCAGGCGTACTCCGTTCCCGATCGGTTGACGCCGAGCAACCGGATGGCCTGGCCGCTGCCATTAACGAGGTGGTTGCCGGACACCCCGATCGAGAGTGGCGCGGTGGCGGGAGGGCCGGGTGCCGGCGGCGGCGGCAGCAGGAGGGCGAACGCCGAAAACGCCACAACGAACGCGCGTGGGCCCATGCCTTCAGTTAGCCAGCCGGCCGGATCAAAGGCAATGCGAGGTCAGTAACCAGGCGGTGACAGCCGTTCGCGGAAGTAGGCGATCGTTTTGGTCAGGCCGGCATCGAGCGAGGTTCGCGGCTGCCAGTTGAGGAGTTTCCGGGCGCGCGTCAGATCCGGGCGGCGCTGCCGTGGATCGTCCTCGGGCAGCGGCTTGAAGACGATCTCGCTGGAGCTCCCGCTGAGGTCGCGGATGCGGGTGGCGAGTTGGAGCATGGTGACCTCGTCGTCCGTCCCGAGGTTGACCGGCTCGGCGTATTCCGTCCCCAGCAGCCGAACGATGCCCTCGATGAGGTCGTCGACGTAGCAGAGGCTGCGCGTCTGCGAGCCGTCGCCATACACCGTGAGGGGTTGGTTCTGGAGCGCCTGGGTCAGGAAGTTGGGGACCGCCCGCCCGTCATCGATTCGCATCCGAGGACCGAAGGTATTAAAGATGCGAACGATGCGGGTCTTCATGCCGTGCGTGCGGTGATAAGCCATGGTGAAGGCCTCGGCGGCGCGCTTCGCTTCGTCGTACACCGCGCGCGGGCCGATGGGGCTGACGTTGCCCCAGTAGGTTTCAGGCTGTGGATGCACCGTCGGATCGCCGTAGACCTCGGAGGTGGAGGCAAGGAAGAAGGTCGCGCCCTTGGCGCGTGCCAGACCCAGCATGTTGTGGGTGCCGAGCGTGCCGACCTTCAGGGTCGCGATCGGGTGATCCGCGTAGTCGGTGGGGGAAGCCGGTGAGGCGAAATGCAGCACGGCATCGACCGTGTCTTCGAGGTAGAGCGGCTCACTGACGTTGTGCTGCATCGACTCGAACGACTTGTGCTGGCGCAACTGGGCGATGTTCGCGGCCGTCCCGGTCACCAGGTTGTCGACACACACGACCTGCCAGCCGTCTGCCAGGAGCCGCTCGCAGAGGTGCGATCCGAGAAAACCCGCGCCGCCCGTGACGACCGCCCGCAATTTAGGAGCGGCCGACGCCGCGGTAGACGAAGCCGCGTTCACGCATCGTCCTGGGGTCGAAGATGTTGCGACCGTCGACGATGACCGGGCGGCGCATCAGGCTCTTGATGCGATCGAGGTCGAGCTGGCGAAATTCGTCCCACTCGGTGACGACCAGGAGGGCATCGGCCCCGGTCGCCACGGCATAGGCGTCCTTGCAATACGCGATCGAATTCATCTGTGCCTTGAGGACCGGCATCGCCTTGGGAT
>VBFR01000156.1 GCA_005889345.1 Chloroflexota bacterium | reverse complement strand
CGAGTACCTCGCGCAGTTTCTCGACGACGAGGGTGCGCTGGTCGAGGTTGATCTCCATCACGGCGTCGAGCAGCTCGGGGTGATAGCCCATCGTCTCAGCCATCCGGGCGAGCGCCTTGACGTCCTTGGGAAAGCAAGAGCCGCCGTAGCCGATCCCCGCATCCAGAAAGAGGGGACCGATGCGGCGGTCCATCCCCATGCCTTCGGAGACCACCTTGACATCGGCGTCGACCCGCTCGCAGATGCGCGCCATCTCGTTGATGAAGGAGATACGGGTCGCAAGAAATGCGTTGGAGGCGTACTTGATCATCTCGGCAGTGTGCAGGTCCGTGATCAGGATCTGGGTGTCGAGCTCGCTGTAGAGCGCGGCGACGGCGCGGGCGGCGGGCTCATCATGCGAGCCGAAGACCAGCCGGTCCGGATGCATGAAGTCGTGGATGGCGCTGCCTTCGCGAAGAAACTCCGGGTTGGAGACGACGTGGAAGGGGATCTCGTTTCCGAGGCTCTCGCCGACGATGCGGGCGACGATATTACCCGTGCCGATCGGCACCGTGCTCTTGTTGACGATGGTGATGGATTTCTTCATCGCCCCGGCGATCGCCTTGGCCGCCTGCTTGACGTAGACGAGGTCCGCCTCGCCCCGCCGGCCGGGCGGCGTCCCGACGGCGATGAAGACGAAGTCGGCGGACGGAATTCCATCACGATGATCACTGGTGAAGACGAGCCGGCCACTCTTCTGGGTCTCCCGCATCAGTTCCTCGAGGCCGGGCTCGTAGATAGTGGGCTCGCCGGAGCGGAGCCGCGCCACCTTCGCCTGGTCGATGTCGACGCCGACCACCTGGTGGCCGAGCTTGGCCAGGCAGACCGCGGTCGTCAACCCGACGTAGCCCGTGCCGATGACCGCGATTGCACTCATTGTTCTGCAGAGTGTAACGAAGGGAGTTTACGGATACTCGCCCTATAATCGTCCCCTGCCATGGCGGACCTGGGGAGGGCTCGGTGCACGCTTGTGGCAGCCGCGATGGTGTTCAGCCTGAGCCAGCTTCCGGTTCCCGCGCCGGCCTACGCCGCGGCGACCCAGGCCGGGGGTGTGGCGCTGGACTCGGGGGGCGGTCTGCATCCCTTCGGCGGCCTCACCCTCAATACGGCCGGCTCACCCTTCTGGGGCAACTGGGACATCGCCCGCGCGCTGGTGGTCCGTTCCGACGGGTCGGGAGGGTGGACCCTCGACGGCTTCGGTGGGATCCACGCGTTCGGCACAGCGCCCACCGCGATCACCCCCGCCTACTGGTCGAACTGGGACATCGCGCGGGCGATGGTCGTGACCTCCAAGGGTCCCGACGGCCAGCCTGACGGCCGGCAGGGATACCTCCTCGATGGATATGGCGGGCTGCACCAATGGGGCGGCGCGCCCGCGCTCAGCGGCTGGCCCTACACCGGGACGGATATCTGGCGCGGGGTCGCGATCCATTCCGACGCGAACGGCGTGCCGGACGGTGGCTGGGAGATGGACCGTCGCGGCCGCGTGGTCGCCTTCGGCGCGGCCCCCGCGCTCGCCACGGGCCTGCCGAGTGCGCCGATCCAGCAGAAGCTGCATGTCGTGGGGGCCGGTGGCTATGCGGTCGCGAAGTGGGGCATCGTGCAAACCTTCGGCTCGGGGATCGCTCCCTACTGGAATGGCTATACCGACTGGGGCGGCGCCGACGTCGTGCGCGACATCGTCCTCGTCAACCCGACCAACCCGGTGGCGCAGGCGCAGCCGGCGAGCCAGGCGGCGGCGGCCGCTTACGACGCCGCCGTCAACGCCGGCGGTGGGGTCGTCCTCGACGGCTGGGGCGGCGTTCACGTCTTCGGTGGGGCGCAGGTCGACATCCGCGGCTACGCGTTCTGGCCTTACTGGGACATCGCCCGCGCGGTCGCGGTGCGGCCCGATGGGTCGGGAGGATGGACGCTCGACGGTTTTGGCGGGATCCACGCCTTCGGCGCGGCACCGGCTGCCCGGACCCCCGCCTACTGGCCGAACTGGGACATTGCGCGGGCGATGGTCTTCACCTCGAAAGGCCAGGACGGCCAGCCTGACGGCCGGCAGGGCTACCTCCTGGATGGCTACGGCGGGCTGCACCAGTGGGGCGGCGCCCCGGCGCTCACGGGCTGGCCGTACACCGGCACCGACGTCTGGCGCGGCATCGAGATCCACTACGACGGCAACGGGGTCCCGGACGGTGGCTGGGAGATGGACCGCTGGGGCCACATCACCGCCTTCGGGGCAGCGCCGCCCCTGACGATCGCCGGGGTGCCCAATGCCCCCATCCTGCAGCAGCTGCACGCGGTGGGCTCGGGCGGATTCGCGCTCGCGAAGTGGGGGCAGGTGACAACCTACGGGTCGGGCATCGCGCCGTATTGGGCCGGGTATTCGGACTGGGGCGCCTGGGACATCCTGCGCGACCTCGCCTTGATCAACCCCACCAACCGGCAGCCCCGGGCGCAGCCGATGAGTGCCGCCGCGGCCGACCGGGTGACCGGAGCCACCACGCTCAATGTCACAAATGGTGTCCCACTGATCGCCCAGACGCACAACCTGGACTGCGAGTCGGCCGCGCTGCGCATGGCGCTCCTGGCCAAGGGCGTTGATCGGTCGGAAAACTGGATCCTGGCGCAGATGGGGGCGGACCTGCGCAAGGCCGTGGTCGATCAATACGGTGACGTCTTGCAGTGGGGCGATCCGTACCAGACGTTTGTCGGCAACGTCAACGGGCTCGACTACAACGCCACCGGCTACGGCGTCTACTACCCGCCGATCGCCATGGCCGCCGGCCGGGCCGTCCGAGGGACCCTTGCACAGGAAGGCTGGACCCCTCACGATCTCTACGTTGAGGTCGCTGCTGGCAATACGGCCGTGGTCTGGGTTCCAGTGTTTGGATACTGGTCGACAACGATGCGATGGTGGACCGCGTGGGATGGGCGCCAGATTCGTTACACGCTGGTCGAGCACGCCATGACCCTGATCGGAGTGAACGCTGCAGCCGGGACGGTGACGTTGAACGATCCGAACCGCGGCTTCGTGCGGACGGTGTCGATGGCCGACTTCGAGGCGGCCTTCGCCAAGTTCAACAACATGGCGGTGGTGGTGTACTGATGAAGCAGATCATTTCCCTCCCCCGCTTGCGGGGGAGGGTAGGGTGGGGGCTTTTCGCGGCAGCCCTCTTCCTTACCGCCTGTGAGCAGGCGCCATCCGCCGTACAGCCAACTCACGCCCCCCTGGCCGCCACGCCCCGGAGCACGCCGACGCCGACGCCCACACCAAAACCCGCGCCGCTGCTGGCGGTGGAGAAGGTCGGCGCCTCGGCGTCATCCGGCGGGTTTATGGCATTTGCCGTGATCGCCAACCCCTCCGACCAGACCGCGCTGGACGTCAAGGTCGACATCAGCGCACTCAGCAGTACCGGCCAGCAGCTGGCTCGCCGCACCGGAAGCATTGCGCGGATCGAACCGGGAAAGCGGGAGGCCGTCGCCCTGGCATTTCCGGTTGGACGAACCCTCCCCGCGCAGTTTTCGGGAAGCGTCGCAGCCGTCCGCTGGAGCGCGGACACGGGGGCCGACGTCGCCCAGGTGGAAGGCGCGAGCTTCGTCCAGGACGCGAGGACGCCCGAGGTTCGCGTCCATCTCGTCAACCATGGTCAGGGCGCCGACCGGGTGCTGGTGACCGCGGTTTGCTGGGACGACTCCGGCAATATTCGTGGCGGGGGGAGCCGGACCGTGATGGTGGGACCGGAGGCGCAGGGGCACGATGTGACGATCCAGGTGGCGCTCTCGGCGGTGCCTGCCAGCTGCGACGCCTTTGGAGTGTCCAGCTAGCTGACAAGATCGCGGCGACGGCGGCGTTTTTTGCTTCGTGGGCAAGCTGCGCATCCGCCACCTCCTGGTGGCCGGTGGCGCCGGTTTTCTGGGATCGGCCTTCGTCCGCGACCGGCTCCGCGCCGACCCCGAGATCCTGATCACCGTCCTGGATGCCCTGCGCCGGCCGGGCGCCCAGGCGGATCTGGCCGACGTCCTCGATGACCGACGGTTCAAGTTGGTCCAGGGCGACGTTCGCGACCAGGCCGTGGTCGATCCGCTGGCGGGAACGGTCGACGCCATCATCAACTTTGCGAGCGAGGAGTTCACCGGGAGTGGCGCGGCCGATGGGCCGGCCTTTGCGCGGACCGACATCGAGGGCACGGCGGTGCTGCTCGAGGCGGCCCGCAAGTTCCAGCACCAGCGCTTCCTGCTGGTCAGCAGCGGCGAGGTCTACGGGCCGCTGAAGTCGGCGCCCAATCGCGAGGAGGACCGGCTCACCCCCAGGAGTCTGCCGGCTTCGGTGCGGGCTGCGGCGGAAACCCTTGCCGGCGCCTACCACGCCAGCTACGGGGTCCCGGTTCTGATCACGCGCGCGGCCGGCGCGTACGGTCCGCGTCAGCCCGTCAACCAGCTCGTTGCCAGCCTGATCACGAGGGCCCTGTCCGGCATGACCGTCTTCGTCGAGGGCAACGGCTCGGCGACGCGGGACTACCTGCACGTCGATGACGAGGTCGCGGGGATCGCGCGCGTCCTGTGGAAGGGTGAGCCGGGCACCGCCTATAACGTCGGTGACGGGGTTCAGATCAGTGGCAGCCAGCTGGCCGACACGATCCTGGAGGCGTGCGGCAAGCCCTCCTCGCTCAAGCGCCTCACCCGGGAGGGCCCGGGGTGGTCGTACGCGGTCGATCCTCGCCGCATGCGGCCGCTTGGTTGGGACCCGCTGGTCCGCTTCCCCGACGGCATCCGGCTGACGGTGGACTGGTACCGGCGCAACGAGTCCTGGTGGCGCTTGCGCGACGTCGCATAAAAAAGGGCGCCCCGCAGGGCGCCCTGTCGAATGTCGAGTCCTGCCTAGGCGGCGCGGACGTGGTTCGCCCGCGGTCCCTTCTGGCTCTGCTCGATGTCGAAGCTCACGGCCTCGCCACCGCGCAGGCTGTCGAAGTTCAGGGAGGTGTCGACGCCACTCTGATGGAAGAAGTACTCCTTGCCATCATCGGCGGCGATGAACCCAAATCCGCGGTCGGACACGATTTTCTTTACGGTGCCTTTTGGCATTGCCCGTTCTCCTCCTCTCGAACACCGAATTGAACGCATCGGCCCTGTTCGAGAGAGAAGAATGCCGGCCGCACGCGAGATCACCCGAAGGCCGGGCGAACGGCCGTACTTTACCACACTCCCGGCCGGGTCATCCTGGGCGCCTTAGTGGAACTTGTCCCGAATTCGGCGGTTGAGCGCCTCGACCTCGCCCACGACCCGGGCCGGGTTTCCGGCCACCACCATGCCGGGCGGCACGTCCCTGGTCACCACGGCGGCCGCGCCGACCAGGGCGCCCTCGCCGATCACCACCCCCGGCAACAGCGTGGCGTTGATCCCGACTCGCGCGCCCCGCTTGATGGTGGGACCTTGCAGGCAGTCGGGGCAGACCGGATGGCGATCGTTGGCGATCATGACGCCGGGCGCCAGGAAGGCCTCGTCCTCGATCGTCGTGAACTGGGCCACGTACACGCCCGTGTGGATCTTGACGTTGCTCCCGATCACGCAGCCATAGTCGATGGTCGAGTTGTTCCAGATACTGAGGTGGTCGCCGATCTGGTTCTCTTCGCGGATGACAGCGCCGTGCCCGGTTTCCAGGTGGCTGCCGATCCGCGAGCCGGCGTAGATCACGCTGAACGCCCGCACCACGGCGTGCGCACCAATCTGGAGCGACTGGTCCGCAATCGTGCGGCCCGAGACCTGGCCCACGACCGCCTGCGGGTCGATGTCATGGGGATCGGCGAGGATGATGCGAGCCTCGGTCCTCACGGGGACAATCGTACTTATACTGCCCGAGACGAATTCAGGAGGGAGCGATGAGCTGGTACAGCCTGGTGGTCAAACCGTTCCCATAGCCCCCCTACCGTGCCCTCCCCCGTAGGCGGGGGAGGCAGGCCTCGACAGCGCGAGGCAGTACGTTCGGGAAAGGAGGTCCACACAATGTCTGGAACCATCAAGAAGCTCGTCGCCGAGCGCGGATTCGGGTTTATCACCGCCGAAGACGGCAACGACTACTTCTTCCATCGCAGCGGCAGCGCCGACTTCGATCGCTTGGATACCGGTGTCAAGGTCAGTTTCGTAACTGAGCCGAGCCCCAAGGGTCCGCGAGCGACTAACGTTCGCGCCGAGGTCTAAGGAGACTATAAGAAAGACCCCTCCATCCCGAGCGGGGTGGGGGGTCTTTTTTGCGTTCGGCACTTCGACCTAGCAGGAACGGGTTCACCGGCCGGTCACACCCGGTGGACCCATGGCACCCCCCGCCCCGACCCTCCCCCGCAAGGGGGGAGGAAGGTACTTCCAGAGCCGCCGGCACGCCAACCGGGACTTCGCGATCGCTGGCGCACTGACGGCCGTGCTCACGCTTGGGTTTGGCGCCTGGATGCTGCTGCGCATCGCGGGCGTCGACGTCAGCCAGGTGGTCGACGACGTCGGGGAGGGGGTGGCGGCATTGATCGCCGCGGTCGCCTGCGCGGTCGCGACATGTCGGCATCGCGGTCGGATGCGCTTGGCCTGGGCTTTCCTGGGAGCATCGGCCCTCGTGTGGACGGCCGGCGAAGCCGCCTGGTCCTACTTCGAACTCATCCTCAAGCAGCAGGTGCCGTTCCCGTCGCCCGCCGACGCCGGGTTCCTGGCGGCGGTGCCACTGGCCGTCGCCGGTGTCGCCTTCTTTCCCGGACGCCATCGCGCCGCCTCGCGGCTCGCCTCACTGCTGGACGGCGCCATCATTGCGGGCGCGCTGCTGATGATCAGCTGGGCGACCGTGCTCGGCACCGTCTACCTCGCCGGCTCCGACTCCACCCTGTCGATGTTGCTCGGCCTGGCCTATCCGATCAGCGACATCGCGATCGCCGTCATGGCCCTCTTGCTGCTGGGCCGGACGGCGGGCTCGGCGCGCCTTCCCCTGGCGCTGGTGGTCGCCGGCCTGTTTGCGAATCTTCTAGCCGATAGCGCCTTCGCCTACCTTACGGCCGGCAACTCGTACGGGAAGGTGCAGCTGATCGATACCGCGAGGGTTGCAGGTTACCTCCTGATCGCGCTCGGCGCGGTGCGCGCGGCGCTGTCTACTGGACCGGCCGCGCAGGCCGATGATCGGCCGTTCGGGCGCTGGACCCTCGTGCTGCCATACGTCCCGGTGACGATCGCCGCCGTCCTCGCCGTGCTCAAGAATGTCGGCAAGGCGCCGGACTCCTTCCTGCTGTGGGATCTCATCATCGTGGTCGGGCTCGTGATGCTTCGTCAGTTCATCGTCATCTGGGACAACTACGCGCTCAATCAGAAGCTCGAATCCCAGTCGGTCGCGCTGCGGGACAGTGAGGCCCATTTCCGCTCCCTGGTGCAGAACTCCGGTGACGTCGTCATACTCGCCGATGCGCAGGGCGTGGTCCGTTTCGTCAGCACCTCGATCGATCGCTTCTTCGCCTACACCGCGACCGAGCTCGAAGGTCAACTATTCAGCGAGCTCTTACATCCATCGGATCGCGCCGCGTTTGCAACCGGGTTGAAGAAGGCGCTGACGGCGTCGGCGCTCCCGGTCGCGGTGGACTGCCGGTTCCGACACAAGCTCGGGAGCTGGACCCATTGCGAGGTGACGATCACCAACCTGCTGCACCGTTCGAGTTCGCAGGCGCTGGTGTTGAACATCCGCGACGTGACCGATCGCAAGGAGATGGAGGAGCGGCTCGCCTACCTGGGGGCCCACGACCCGGTCACGAACCTGCCGAACCGGATCGCCTTCCGCAACCAGGTCGACGAGGCGCTGGAGCGGAGCGCACCGGGTCGCGCGATCGCCGTGCTCGCCATCGACATCGATGACTTCAAGCTGCTCAACGACGCGCTTGGGCATCGCGCGGGGGATGACGTGTTGGGGATGGTCGGCGGGCGACTGGGGAAGATCGTGTCGGCCGGTGACGTGGTGGCGCGGATCGGCGCCGACGAGTACGGGATCTTGATGAAAACCGTCCTCAACGACGATCAGCCGGTCCGTTTGGCGGAGCGCATCTTTCAGCATTTCCGAGCGCCATTCAAGGTGGTGGAGCGCGAGACGGTCATGCGGCTGAGCATCGGGATCGCTGGGCCAGCCGCGCTCGAGGATACGGCAGAGAACTTGATGCGCAATGCGGACATCGCCCTCAATGCGGCCAAGGCGCGCGGGAAGGGGAGGTTCGAGCGATACGAGCCGACGCAACACGCGGCCATCAGCGATCGCATGGAGCTCCAGGCCGACCTCGGGTACGCACTGGAGCGGCGGCAGTTCGTGCTGCACTACCAGCCGGCCGTTCGGCTGCGCGACGGAACCATCATCGGCTTCGAGGGCCTGCTGCGCTGGGATCATCCGCGCCGCGGGTTGCTGTCGCCCGGCGACTTTCTCGCCCTTGCCGAGGAGAGCGGCATGGTCAGCGCGCTGCAACGGTGGGTGCTCGGACAGGCCTGCGCCGACGGGCGGCGGTGGCATCTCAAATTTCCGGGTGAGCCATTACTTCAGGTCAGCGTCAACGTCAGCCAGCGCGGGTTGACGGAGGGCGACCTCGTCGCCGATGTGACGCACGCCTGCACCGCTGCCGCGTTTCCGCCGGCGCAGCTCATCCTGGAACTGACCCAGGGCGCGACGCTCGAGGGCAAGGCGATCGTGGCCCGCCTGCTCGAGCTGCACGAGCGCGGGGTAAGCGTAGCGCTCGATAACTTCGGGGCTTACGCGGCACCCTTGAGCGCGCTGCGCGACTTACCGGTGGACATCGTCAAGCTCGATCATTCGTTCGTCACTCGTATGGCGACCAGTTCGACCGATGCTACCGTCGCCCGCGCGGTCATCGACCTGGGCAATGCTCTGGGAATGCTCACGATCGCCGACGGGATCGAGCGGGCCGATCAGCTCGCCGCGCTGCGTGAGATGAGTTGCCCCGCCGGGCAGGGCTATTACCTGTCCCGGCCGCTGCCGGCCGCGGGTATTGAGCGGCTGCTCGCCGCCTGCGGCGGCGATGGGGGACTG
>VBFR01000292.1 GCA_005889345.1 Chloroflexota bacterium | reverse complement strand
CTGCAATGGCTGCTCAACCCTCGACGCACGACACCTGAGATCTCTGGCCGCTACCGGCAGTGCGCCTCGATGGATGGAAATGGTCTCCTCGTGTGCTGCCGCCTCGGAATGCAGTCGGATCCGCGCGTGATAGCGCTGGCCACGCGCCTGACGCAGTGGCAGTGGCCCGACGGTGGCTGGAATTGTGACCGGCGCCCGAACGTGGCGCATTCCTCATTTCACGAGTCGTTGCCCCCACTCCGCGGCCTGGCGGCTTACGGTGGATTCCCCGACGCGACCGCGCGCGCCGCCGAGTTCTTCTTGCGCCATCGGATGTTCCGCACGGAATCGGACGGCACGGTCATCAATCCGGAGTGGCTCCAGCTTCACTGGCCCGCGTACTGGCACTACGACGTCCTGCTGGGATTGCGCGCCATCACGGAAGCAGGATTGGTGCGGGATGATCGCTGCCGCGAGGCCCTGGATCACCTCGAATCGCAACGTGGCCCCGACGGAAGATGGCGAGCGAACGGCCGGCGCTACTGGCTACGACGGGGCGACGTGAACGTCGACGTCATCG
>VBFR01000291.1 GCA_005889345.1 Chloroflexota bacterium | reverse complement strand
CGCGCCACCCGACGCCTTGAGGCACGATTCCTGCTGGCGCCGCGATCGGCAATTTGACGGTCTCGGCGGCCTCCGGGTATGGTTAGCCGAAAGCAATTGGTGACAATTGCGATCGACTTAGTCAACAATATCCCTGGAGGGAATTGCCATGAGCGTGACGGATGAGCTGCTGAAGAACAACGACGCGTACGCTCGCTCGTTCGACAAAGGGAACCTGCCACTGCCGCCGGCGAAGAAGCTGGCCGTCCTCGCCTGCATGGATGCCCGCCTGCATGTCAACAAGATTCTGGGCCTGAAGGAAGGCGATGCCCACATCATCCGCAACGCGGGCGGAGTCGCCACCGATGACGCCATCCGCTCCTTGACGATCTCCCAGCGGCTGCTCGGCACCGATGAGATCATCCTGATCCATCACACCGACTGTGGGATGCTCACGTTTAGCGACGACCAGGTGAAGGCGAGCATCGCCAATGAAGTCGGCATCCGTCCCCACTTTGCGCTCGAGGCCTTTTCGGACCTGCAGGATGACGTCCGGCAGACGATCGCCAGGATCAAGGCGAGTCCCTTCATTCCCAAAAAGGACAAGATCCGCGGGTTCGTCTACGACGTGAAGACCGGTCGTCTCAACGAGGTGGCAGAGCGCGTTCCGATCGGGGCGACCCGTCAGGCCTGACTCCGTAGGCCCTCAGCAAGACGTCGAACGACTCCGAGGATAAGGTCGACATCTCGCTCGGTGGTCCGCCAGTTCGCGATCGCCGGCCGGAAGGCCACCTTTCCGGCGTAAACCGTTGTACCGAAGTAGACGGTGCCGTCCGCGATGATGGCCTGGCCGAGCCGCCGGTTGAGTTGATCGAGTTCGTCTTGGGGTACTCCCTCCGGGCGATACCGAAAGCACACGACGTTGAGTCGCGGTTCTGCCAGAAGCTCGAAGTCTGATGAAGTGCGGAGCTGACCGGCAAGGCGCTTTGCCAGGGCGACGTGCCGTTCGACCATGGCGCGATATCCGTTCCGCCCGTAGGCGGCGAGCGTGGCCCAGACAGCCAGCGAGCGGGCGCGACGCGACATTTCGGGGGCCAGATACAGGAAGTCCGGATGCTCGGCTTCGGTCGGCGGGAAGTACGGTGCGTTCATTCCGAAAACAGCATTCAGCAGACGAGCGTCCCGGCAGAAGGCGAAGCCGCAGTCGTAGGGGACGTTGAGCCACTTGTGGCCGTCGGCGATGACGGAGTCCGCGAGCTCGACACCGGCCGCCAGGTCAGCCGTTGCCGGCGATACGCGAGCGAAGAGTCCGAAGGCACCGTCGACATGAAGCCAGGCGTGATGACGGTGGGCCAACTCAACCATCGCCGCGATCGGATCGAAGCCGCCGGCGTTCACCTCCCCGGCCGTCGCGATGACGATGGCGGGCTCTCCCTTCAGAGCGACGAGGGCCGCTTCGAGCGCGCTCAGATCGATTCGTCCGACCGCATCGCTGCTCAACACGCGAACGACCTCGTGGCCGATGCCGAGCATGCTCAGCGCTTTTTCCGCCGATGCGTGGATGTAGCCGCTAGAAATTACCGGTACCACGGGCAGCCTGCTCATTCCACGCGCCGCGA
>VBFR01000155.1 GCA_005889345.1 Chloroflexota bacterium | reverse complement strand
GCAGGCACCGGGCCCAATAGCCCGTTCCAGCGCCGATCTCAACGATCGGGGCGTACCGGGCGATAGCAGCGAGCGCACTCTCGTCGGGCACGCCGAAGGCGTACTTCCGAACCAGATGGCTTCGGATCACCCGACGGTTGTGCTCCGTATCCGGCCAACACGCCAGGGCTCGATGCTCTGATGGATCGGCTCCCAGCCTCCCGTAAGATATCCAGCCCCACACGCGACCGCCCTGTGCGTCGGTCCACTCGTCAAGGTACGGATTCCAAGCCATCACTCTTGATGGTAGGGACTATTGATGGCGGATCCTCGAACGGTTCTCCGGCCGCACAGAGGGGACACTCCGCAGGTGTCCAGAGGTTGTTGGGCAACGTCTCGAGCGATTCCAGCGCCAGATGGTTGGCAGCAGCAAACGTCGACGACCACGCGCCGAACACGACCAGCGTCGCGATTGCGACCGGCCGCGCAGCGCAAGCCAGAAGGTCCTCGTACGTTCCGCGGACGGCCGACCCGGCATTGGTGACGTCGTTCACGATCGCGACCGTCGCACCCCGCAATCCATCCCGCAGCGCAGCAGGGATTCGATAGCGCACCTGGTACAGGGCATCCGACGGCGGCGGCGCGAAGCGCTCGGCGAAGGCAAAGGCGACGTCACATTGCTCGGCAACCATCTGCGCCAGGAAGGCGCCCCCGGTCAGTGGGCCACAGACAGCCTCGAAGCTCTGTCGCCGCTGCATGCGTTGGGCGAGCGCAATGGCGAAAGGGCGCAGCACGGTGGGGCGCTGCAGCAGCAGGTCGGGCTCGAGCCAGCGATCGCCGTGATGGCCGGACTCGAAACGGAAGTGCCCGCTGCGGCGGGCCATCAGGTCGATGAGGCTTTTGGCGGGCACGATCTACGCTAGCATCCGCTCAATGCCCGCGGCACTCGACATCTCCGCCTATCCGCCGGACGGAATGGAGGTCCGGCTGATCGAACGCTTCACCACCTTGAAGGGCCGGCGTATCCTCGAGGTCGGTTGCGGCGACGGCCGCCTTACGTTTCAGTACGCACCGACGGCGCGAGAGGTGCTCGCCTTCGACCCGGATCGAGCCAGCATCGAGGACGCGCTGGATGAGCAAGCCGCGCTCGGCGTCTCAAATGTCGACTTCAGGGTTGGCTCCATCGAGCACCTGCCCGCCCGCGGCGCTCCGTTCGATATCGCTCTCACGAAACCCAGCTCCCACTGGTGTCCGTCATCACTCCTCCGCGACGAATACCCGTCGCGCGACTCACCACTTCGGGGTTCGACGATAGGCAATCGGCGGCGGACGCCGCCCTGGAGCGCGTCGTTGCGGAAGGCCGCTTCGCGCTGAATGGCATCCGTAACCATCGCTACCGCAGCCTCCTAGACAATCCCTCGCAGATGCGCACCTATCTCGAGCTGATCAACCCGCCGCGGCCGCGGTTTCCCCCCGGTCGCCGCGCCCAGCTTTTGGATCTCTGGAGGTCAAGCCCTCTCGGCTCCAAGATCGAAATCGCGGAGTGGATCGTCCTGACCGCGCTCCGCCGCCGCTGACCGTTACTTATCGCGTTTAGAGACCATTTAGCAAACAGGGGCAAAGTTGAGTAATATGCGGCGGCCCCCCGGTCCCAGCCCTCGGCGCGCCGTAGCCGCGATCGCGGCTCACCCTCGCCGCTGGACCGTCGGCGTCTTCATCGCCGCGATCCTCGGGTTGCTGATCTTCGCCATCCTGGAAGGCGATCTGCCCGAACTCGTCCAGGACGGTGGCTTCGTGGTCGGCCACCTCCTGCGGCGCTTCGGCGTCCCGGCGGCCTTTGGCCTGCTGTACGCGGAAGAGTCCGGTGTGCCGATGCCAATGCCCGGGGACGTGTTCGTGATGTACGTCGGCCATCACGCGGCGCAAGGCCTGCTGACCTTGCTGGCGGCGTGGCTCGGGCTGATCGCGGTCGTCGTCCTGGGTGCCAGCAACCTCTATTGGATCTCCGCACGCTGGGGTCGATCGATCGTTGAGCACCGGCTCGCGAACCTGCTGCACCTGACCCCCGCACGTATCGACCAGGCCGAGCGCTGGTTCGCGCGTTGGGGCGTCTGGACCCTCATCTTCGGACGGCACATTCCGGGACTCCGAGTCCCGCTCACGGTCGCTGCCGGCATCTTTCGCGTCCGCTATCGCGTCTTCATCGCGAGCGTTGCCATCTCGACCGCGGTCTGGGCCGGGTTCTTTCTGACGCTGGGGGCGCTGTTCGGCGGGCGGATCGGCCATCTACTCAGCCTTCACCGCGAGGGCTACGTCATCCTGCCCGCAGTCATCATCCTCGCCTTCGGCGCCTACCTTCTTATCCTGCTTCGGCGAACCTTAAGGACGGCCGAGCCAGCGAAGTAAGGGAAGACCCGGAGGGCTGAGGGTGGGTGTCCTCCGGGTCTGGTGTGTGGGGAGAGCTACTCCTCGCCGTTGAACTGATGGTCGGCGTTCGCGTCGTTGGGGTTGTCGGCGTGACCGCCTGCCGCGTCCGTCTCGGCACCAGCAGACTCAGCGGCTTCTGCCGGCTCAGCGGTTTCGGCCGGTTCCGTTGCCGACTCAGCCTTGGGTGCGGCGGCCGACTGGCTCGGGGCCGCCGCTGACTGGCTGGGCGCGGTCGTCGGCGCCGTGGCCGCTGCTTGACGCGCCGGCGCCTTCGCGAACGCTCCGCTCGCGGAAATGACCGCTGCCGCCAGCACCACTGGAACGGCCAGCAAAGCAATCATCTTCGGCGTCTTCAACATGGACACCTCCTGAAGTTCTTGGCCCGTCCAGCCGGACCTCGGCCCCAGTCTGGGCATTGGAAATGAACCCACCCTAAAACGCCTTTTAGATATCTTTTAGGCGCCGTACGGATACTGGAGGTTGTGAGGGTCTTGCTGATCGAGGACGACCGCCGTCTCGCGGCCAGCATCCAGCGCGGCTTAGGCGAGTCGGGGCTTGCCGTCGACGTCGTCCACGAGGGCAACGACGGGATCGCCGCCGTGCTCAGCACGCCGTACGACGTCGTCGTCATGGATCCTGATGCTGACCGCGCGCGATGCCGTCGACGACCGGGTGCGCGGCCTGGAAGCGGGCGCGGACGACTACATGGTCAAGCCCTTCGCGATGCGAGAACTGCTCGCGCGCATCCGGGCCCTCGCCCGTCGCCACCTCCCCGATCGCACCTCGGTGCTCACGGCGGGCAGTATCGTGCTCGACACTGCAGCGCATACGCTCAAGGTCTCGGACAAGCCGGTCGAGCTGACCGCCAAGGAGTTCGCGATCCTCGATTTCTTCATGCATCATCCGGGACGGCTGTTGACCAGGTCGCAGATCATCGACCACGTTTGGGACTACGACTTTGAGGGTGGGCACAACCTCGTCGAGGTCTACATGGGACGGCTGCGGCGCAAGCTCATCACCGCGGGCGCCGGCGACCCCTTCGTCACCGTCCGCGGAGCCGGGTACCGCCTCGATCCACGTCAATGAGGCGACTGCTCGCCGGCACGCGCATCCGGCTCACGCTCGCCTTCGCGGCGGTGCTCGCGATCGCCATCGTGGTGGCCGACGTCGCCCTCTACCTCGCGCTCTCGCGGGCGGAGACCGGCGCCGCGGCGGACGTCCTCGTCTCTCAGGCCAACACCATCGTCAGCGGCATCGAGGACGTCAACGGCGAGGTGCGATTCGGAGCCGGTGATCTGCCGACCGAGACCCAGCAGGGGGTTGCGGTCGAGGCGGCGATCGTGGCAGCGGACGGCTCCATCAGCCAGTCACCGGGACAGGCACTCTCCAACGCGACCCTCACGAGCATCGCCGCCACGGCGCGGACGAAGACGACCCCGGCCCCGCCTTTCAGCGTTCGCGACAGTCGCGGGGTACCTCGCCTCGTCTACGCGCTCCCGCTCCAGACGACCCAGGGGGCCTCGGCGGTGCTGATCGTGAGCCGCTCGATCAGCGAACTGCAGACGGCACTCAACCAAGCGCTCCTCTTCCTTGCGGTCCTGTCCCTGCTCGCCGTCGTGGCCGGAACGCTGCTCGCCCATACCCTGGCCGGCCGCATCCTCGAGCCGGTCCGGCGCATCGCCTCCACCGCGCGGTCCCTGAGCCAGAACGAGCTGCACCGGCGCGTCGAGGTCGAGGTCCCGCCTGATGAGCTCGGTGAGCTAGTCGAGACCTTCAACGGGATGCTGGCCCGGCTGGAGGCCAGCTTCGAGAGCCTGCGGCGGTTCACCGCAGACGCGTCCCACGAGTTGCGCAACCCGCTGGCGCTGATGCGCAGTGAGCTAGAAGGCACGCTGGCGCGGGCGCGCACCCCGGGCGAGTATCAGCAGGTCCTGCTTGATCTCGAAGCCGAGGTCGAGCACATGAGCCGGATGGTCGACCAGCTCCTGATGCTGGCCCGGGCCGACGCCGGGGCCCTACGACCGGCGGAGACGAACCTCGATGTGGCGGATTTCCTGCACGAGACGGCGGCGCGCTGGCGGCCGGTGGCGGACAGCCGGCACGTCCAGGTCGACGTGGAGGCGCCTGATTCCGGGAGCGTCCGGGCGGACCCCGACCTCCTCCGCCGCGTGATGGACAACTTGATCGACAACGCCACCCGCCACACGCCGGAAGGCACGGCGGTCGAGTTGATCGGCGCGCCCACCGGGGGAGGCTGGAACATCGATGTGCGCGATCACGGACCGGGCGTCCCCGCGGCAGCTCGGCCGGTGCTGTTCGAGCGGTTCGCGCGCGCCGACGGGGCACGCGCCCGCGACACCGCTGGCGCGGGCCTCGGCCTCGCCCTCAGCCGGGCGATCGCCGAATCACACGGCGGCACCCTGCAGCTGCTCGATCAAAACGGATCCGGCGCCACCTTCCGCCTCTTCCTCCCCAGGGTTCCCTCCTCTCCATAATCGGGGGTGCCCGTGCTGTGGGGCGACTCTTCTCGAAGCCCTCGGCCTCCGCTGAGCTTTAGGGTTCTCAGCGATGTAGTCAATCGCGGCGTCGCCGAAATCGCCGCCGGCGCGTCTCCCGCACGCGGTGCGGTAGATAGGAGCGATCGCCAATCCATTCCGCGGGAATGATCACCAGTGCCCGGGCGAGGCCGTTGATGGGCGAGGCATAAGTGGAGCGAAGCCTGGCGAACGTGGTCCAGGCCTCGTCGGCGGGTTTGCAATGGTAGCCTGCCTTCCGCAATCGCTCCCACGCCTGGTCGAATTCAAAACGCTCGATGATGGGCGAATCGGACCGAGGCGTCCAGCGCCGGAAGTACCAGGAGAGGTCCTCCACCAGGTGATTGCCAACGCGGTACATCAACTTCGCCGGGCCTTCCGACTTGTCATCGACCGTACTCATCACCAGGACGGCCGCGTCCATGACGGCCCCGAACGAGTTGAGCCATGCCTCGTTGTCGTGACTCGATCGAAAGAACACGAGCATGGGGTAGGCCAGGTGGCTCTCGAGCACCGCCGCCGCCCACTGGCGCCAGTCGTCAAATGTCTTGACCAGCTCCTCCGGCATCCCGTGAGAAGAGGCCGTCTCTAGCATCTGCACGCCGGAGGGCGGCGCGCCCGCAAACGCGTCCAGCGTCACGACCAGCTCCTCGCGCCGCTGGAAGGATTCGTAGAGCGAAAAGAGCAGCGTGATGGCGAGCGCCGCCAGGATGACACCGGTCGCGCTTTCGGCGATGGTCGCGAGGCGGGCAGGCACGCCCTCAGGAACGAAGTCGCCGTAGCTGAGCGGCACCAGCGTCGTCGCCGAAAAATAGACCGAGGTCCCAAAGTTGCCTGGCACGGGACGCATCTCGTCTCGGACGCCATCGATGATCATCCCGTAGGCGAGCACCAGCGCCAGTCCCCAGGCGAGGAAGATGGTGAGCACAGCGACCGGGCCGTATGACGCGAGCCAGCGCTCGCGCCGCGGGATATTCTCCATGCGGTTGCCCACCCACCGCCAGATCCAGTAGATCCCTCGAACAAGATATCGGACGGTCGCCAGCTTGTTGATCGCCGGGCGCGGCAGGACCACCGACTGAAAGACGTCGTACAGCACGATGAAGAGGAGGGCGATGCCGGCGGCGATCTCCCCCCAATGGAGCATTGTCGCCAGGAGCATGGGCTCAACAATATCCCTACCGCTGCTTGGACCAGATACTCAGCGCCGCGACCGCACCGATGACCAGGACCACACCCAGCGCCACGAGGGGATGGTCGTGCACGTAGCTCTGCTCCCCCAGGTCCGCCTCGCGGCGGGCATTTGGGGGAACCAGAAAACGCGGCCAGGCAACGAAGACCACGGTGATCCACAAGAGAAACGGCAGCAGGGCGACCCCCGCGATCAGCAACACGATCCCTCCCGGGGGTTTGGCATCGAGGCCGCCAAATGGCAAGGACAGCAGCAGCCCAATCGGAAAGAAGAGCAAAAACGCGAGGATAAATGCCGGAATAGAGCGAAAAAAGGCGAAGGGGTCAACGGGTGGGAACGGTGCATACCTCGGGTTGTCCGCCATCCGCTCCCAATACGCGAACCAGGTCCTCGGCCAGAACCAGACCCAAATCGCAATCAGAGCGGCGACGACTGCGGTGACAATCAGCAGGCTCACGATCCGTCAGGGCAACCATACATCGGCCGCCAACGAGCTCTGATACGATTCGCGCCCGGGAACCGTTAAGGGGAAGAGGGTATGGCCGTCACGTCGCTTCCGGGGGCGCGGACAACGCGACTGAGCTTCGGCCGGCTCGCCGCGATCAACGCCTTCTGGTTCGGCGGCGGCGCCCACTGGCAGCCGATTTACATCGCGCTCATCCCGGTCGGCGCGACCCTCATCGCCGGCCGAGATGCCGATCTGCTCATCGGCCGGGTGACGGCCGCCGGCGGTGTCTTCGCCCTCCTCACACCCATCCTCGTCGGCTGGTTGAGCGACCGAACCGTAACGCGGTGGGGACGCCGCCGCCCCTGGATGGTAGCCGGGACGATTCTCAACGTCATCGGACTCGGTTTGCTGGCGCTCTCCGGGAGCCAGCTCACCTTCATCGCCGCCTACCTCCTCGTGCAGCTGAGCAACAATGCGGCAGGAGCCGCTTACACCGGTGTCATCCCGGACGTCGTGCGTGCCGAGGATCGGGGCCGCGCGTCCGGCCTCCTCGGAACCATGAACCAACTTGGCACCGTGGTGGGTGTCGGGTTGGTGGCGCTGACCTTCAAGGCATACGGCAGTACTCGCGCCGGTTTACTCGCTGGCTACGGGATAGTCGCGCTCATCATGATCATCACGCTCGTGATTACGGTGGTGGCCGTAAAGGAGCCGCAGATGATCAGGAAACCCGCCCGGTCGGAGCCAGTCCGCGTGCCACCTGCCGCCATGCTTGCCGCTGCCGCTTTTGTCGTCGCGATTATCGCGTTGTTCGGGATCCTTCTCGCCGCGCTGGGCTCCCTCCTCTGGCCCGTCGTTGCCGTGTTCGTGGCGAGCGCCATCGCCACCGTGCTGGCCGCGCGCCAGCTTCCTGCGTTGATGGCCTTCTTCCAGGCATTCCGTTCCAACGACTTCTTCTGGACCTTCGCCACCCGCGGATTGGTGACGCTCGGCATCTTCTCGATCCTTCCCTTCATGGAGCTCTACTTCCGCGACGTGGTGCGCTCCTCCAATCCTGGCGCTGCCAGCTCCTTATGGCTTCTCGCCGTCATCGCCGGTGCGATCATCCCATCGATGGTCGGTGGCGTACTCTCCGACCGAACGGGGCGGCGCAAGCTGTTCGTTTACATCTCGAGCGCGATGCAGGCGGTTGTCGTTTCCGTCTTGCTCTTCGGCCTCGTCCGCTCGCTAGGCGTGCTCTACGTGCTCGGCATCCTCTACGGCATTGGCTACGGCGCCTACTACGCCGTCGACTGGGCGCTCGCCTGTGACGTTCTGCCGAATCGCGAGGAGGCGGCCGGGCGCGACATGGCGCTCTGGCACGTGTCGTTCACCCTGCCCCAGGTGCTCGCGCCGGCGATCCTCGCCGGCTTTCTCCACTTCCTGAACGAGCCGGGCCACCAGCTTTTAGGCGCATCGAGCGGCCACGACCTGGGATTTCGGTTCATTTTCGGGAGCGCGGCGCTCTGGTTCATCCTCGGAACCGTCATGGTCAGCCGCATCCGCGGCGTCCGCTAGCGGCGACCGGCGTGGAACCGCCGACCACCCAAAACGGTAGACAAAATGTGGCGTTTCGCGCAGCCTCACTCATCCTTGTATTCCTGTGCGCATGTACGCCGGAGCAGGTTGCGAATCGACCGAGCTCTAAACCGACATCAACTGTCGTTTCCACGCCGTTCCCGCTGCCGACCCCGACGGACTACCGGCAGGTCTGCCGGCTCGAGGGGTCGGTGTGCAGCTGTCCTCCGGGAGAACAAGGAACCTGTAGCGAGGCACTGCCAAAGACGCTGCTCCGACCGCTTCGCCTACCGACCGTCCAGTCGACTGAGCCCTGCCCGACGACGCCAGGTCACCCGGTGGATACGCAGGGCTTTGGGGGCATCGCGCTGGGGACAGGACAGGTTCAGCCATTGATCGCGGCAGAGGGTGACAGATTGCATGGGGTAGCGCACGTCGACTCGGAGTCGGACGCATGGTATTACTTCAAGACTCTCTGGTTTGTGCTGCCCAGCTACGCCGGTCCTGTGCTGGTCCGAGGTGCCAGGATCGACGGTCCGGGCCGAGTGGCATTTGGCGAAGGGCCTGTGGTTGGACACCTCATCATCCCGCCCGGCCCAACGATTAACGAATATCCCGACGGATACCGCACAGCCCCTGGTGGGACGTACGTGCAGAGCCCGGGATGCTATGCCTGGCAGATTGATGGAGTGGATTTCTCGTACCAGATCGTCTTCAAGGCGGTGCGCGAATAGGCGTCAAGCATCTCTTCCTGAAGGGCGCCAAACGGACGACCGCAGTAGGCCGAACGGCCTAACCGGCCGCCACCATCGACATGGATGATGTCATGACATGAATCCCCCCAATGGCGTGGCGCGGATCCTGCTCATCGCGGATGATCCCGATGGTGGACTGCTCTATCGCAATGCGCTGGCCGCGGGCGGGTACCACGTCGTGCAGGCGGAGAGCTTCATCGAAGCATTCGACAGCTCGATGACCGATCCTGACGTCATCGTCCTCTGCGACCTGGCGATATTTGCCTACCCAGCGCAGAACGCCCAGGTGCTCAGGATTCCGGAAGAGATGACACCGGCCGCGCTCGTCGTCGAGGTGCACCGCCGCGTCGCGCTGCGCGCGACCCTCGAGGCCACTATCGCGCAGGCTGCCTGATAGGCTGGAACGATCGATCTACCGAAGCATCCGGTTGTGCATGGCCACCCCGTCCATGCCATCCTGTCGGATGGTCCAGCCGTCCTGATTCCGCTCGCATTGGGGATCGAGGCGTGGAGGTGGGGACGCAAAGTGCGCGAGGAAGTTGCTGACTTCGAGCGCCGTAAGACGTTCCTGCCAGCACGCTAGGCAGAGTCGATAGGGCTGCAAGCCGTTAGCGGGGTTGCCCTTGGGCCAATCGTTGACGCGCCTTGCGCTGCCCCTCGGCCGGTAGGTCCGCGATCTTCTGCCCTTGCGGTTGACAGCAATGGCCGTCTTTCTCGGCGTGTTCGGCCCACGTCCTGCCATCGCAACACCAACCCTTACTGCTGTCGAGCACTTGCTCCATTGCTACCGACCTCCTCCGCATTAATCTAAAACCAATCGTTACTATTATTAGATTGGAAGGGCATCCGGTCAACACAGACATCGAGGCCATCGGCGCGTTGCACGACCCACGGCGCCGGGCACTGTATTCGTACGTCAGCCGGCAACGCCACGATGTCTCGCGCGACGAAGCTGCCGGGGCGGTCTCGGTCAGCCGCGGTCTCGCCTCATTCCACCTCGATCACCTGGTCCGGGCCGGATTACTCCAGGTGACCTATCGACGCCTGAGCGGCCGTCGGGGTCCAGGCGCGGGGCGTCCGTCCAAGCTTTACCGACGCTCGGATCGGCAGATCAGCGTCACCGTGCCGGAGCGTCGATACGAGCTCCTCGCGCAGCTATTCGCCGGTTCGCTGGATGCGGCGCTCCGTGGGAAGGTCAAGACCAGCCTGACGCGAGCGGCGCGCAGCTGGGGCCGGGCACTTGGAGCGACATCTCGGTTGCACCGCCCGGCTACTCGCGGTTCCGTTCGGGCGCTTCGCGAGCTGCTCGACGGCCTCGGCGCCGAACCTTACGTCGACGGCGCCCTGCTGCGACTTCGAAACTGCCCGTTCGATACCGTCGCTTCGACCTACCCCGAACTCGTTTGCGGGACCAACCTGAACCTGGTTGAGGGGGTGATGACCGGTCTGGGCACGGACGGCCTCGAGGCAGTCCTGGAACCGGCCCCCGGGCGATGCTGTGTGGCGATTGCGCGAAAAGGAGGAAGGAATGCTTAGTCATGCTGTCAGCCGTTTTATCGACCGCCAGCGCTGGCTGGATCCGCTGGCCGACGTGCTCCAGAAGGTGACGACGGCCGTCTACCGCGGCCGCCTGGGCCGGAGCGTCAAAAGCCTGTTCAACGGGACCTGGCTGGGTCATCCACTTCACCCGGTGCTGACGGATATCCCACTGGGCGCCTGGACGCTGGCGATCATCTTCGACCTCATCTACCTGTTCGGTCAGCGCTCACCGATGGCACGAAGTGGCGCTGAGATCCTGATCGCGGTTGGCATCGTGGCCGCGCTCGGCGCCGCCGTCACCGGCTACACCGATTGGGGAGACACCGTCGACCGCGAGCGCCGCATCGGCTTGAGTCACGGGCTACTCAACCTCATTGCCACCCTTCTCTATGTCATTTCGCTCGTGCTTCGTCTGACGAGTCCCGGCCAGGGTATTGGCATCGTGCTCTCCTGGATCGGTTACGCCCTACTTATCACTGCTGCCTACCTCGGCGGCGAGCTCGTGTTCAACATCGGCACCGGCGTCAACCACCACGCGTGGCAACCACCACCCACCGACTGGACGCCGGCGATGCGCGCCAGCGACCTGGTCGATGGCAAGCCGGAGATGGCCGAATGCAACGGCACCCCTGTATACCTGCTCAAGCGTGGCAATGTGATCAACGCCATCAGCAACACCTGCAGCCATGCCGGGGGACCGCTGCACGAGGGTACGATCGAGGACAACATCGTGGTCTGCCCCTGGCATGCGTCCCGATTCGACCTGCGGACGGGAGCGGTTCGCGGCGGCCCAGCGACCGTCTCCCAGGTTCGCTACGACGCCCGCATCACGGAGGGTAGGGTCGAGGTCCGGCGGTCGCCGGCCAGCCTGCAGCCGAACTGATGGCTGAGGTTGTGCCGTTGACGCGAACTGCAGCCGAGTGGGAGCAATGCGCCGCGGAAATCTTTGAGACGATGGGCATGCGCCTCGACTCGCCGGGAACCCGCGAGGCGAACGAGCAACTCCGTGACGAATTCCTGACGCTCTGCCAGACCGGCGACCATCACGAGTGACGACCATGACAGCTCCCAAAAATGTACGCATCAGCCGTCGCGAGGGTTTCAACGCCGCGCACCAGTTGCGGGATGCCTCGCTCAGCGAGGATGAAAACCGCCGCCTCTACGGCAAATGCGTCAACCTCCACGGGCACAATTACTTCGTGGAGGTCGTCGTCAGCGGCGCGATCGATCCCAGTACGGGCTATGTGATGGACCTGAAGCGCCTGTCGGACCTGGTGACCGCGGAGATCATTCAGCACGTTGATCACCGCAACCTCAACACAGACGTCGCCTGGCTGCGCGGACAGATCCCGACCGCGGAAAACCTGGCGCTGGCTTTCTGGGCGCGGTTGCAGCCGCACCTGCAGCAGGGGTCGTTGCGGCGAGTGCGGGTGCATGAGACCGAGAAGAACTGGGCCGAGTGCAGCGATGATGGGTGAGGTGGTCGGGCAGGCCGTGAGCGCCGTCCCGCTGATGGAGCGCTACTCCACGGCCGACCTGCGTGTCTTCTCCGCCGAAGAGTCCGCCCGTTTCCTCGACCGCACCATCGCCGACCCGCAGCACGACGTCACGCTGGCCTGGGAGCTCCTCTACCGGCTCGAGCCCGATCTCTACGACCGGCTGGTTACCGCCGAGCACCTTCATCCGGGCATCGTCGAATGGCTCCCGGCGCACGTGCCCCGCATCATCGAAGTGGGCGCCGGAACCGGTCGGCTCACGGTCGAGCTCGTCGATCGCTGCGACCAGTTGACCGCCGTCGAGCCGGCGACTCCGCTGCGCGAACGGCTGAGTGCCAAGTTGTCTGCGTCGTCAAACCTCCGGATCATCAGTGGATTCTTCGATGCCCTTCCCTTTCCGGACCAATCCGCTGAGCTGGTCATCGCCTGCTCCGCGCTTACGCCCGAGGCGGCCCACGGCGGCGACCGCGGCCTCGCCGAGATGGAGCGCGTCTG
>VBFR01000154.1 GCA_005889345.1 Chloroflexota bacterium | reverse complement strand
GAGATCTCCAGCAGGCTCATCAGGACACCACCGTGCGGGCCCGCCGGCGGTTGAGGAGCTCAGCGACCGATGGCACGATGCCACGCGGCAGCAGCAGGATCACCAACAGGAACACCGCCGCGTAGAACACCAGGTAGAGCCGGCTGGCGCCGAGGCGATAGGCAAATTCGAGCTGCGCCGGCTCCAGCAGCACCGCGCCGATCACGGGACCGCTCAGGGTCCCGAGTCCGCCGAGAAACGCCATCAGCACCATCGAGATCCCGATCAGCGGATCGAACACGAATTGCGGATAGATATAGGTGATGTAATAGGCGTACACGCCGCCGATCATGCCAACCAGGGCGGCGCTAATGACGAAAGCCGTCAGCTTGAAGGCCCGCGTCGGGACGCCGACCGCCAGCGCCTTGTCCTCGTCATCACGGATGGCCAGCAGTCCCAGGCCGAACTTGGAGCGCCGGATCCACCAGGAGATGAACAGCCCCAGCACCGCCAACAGGAGCATCGCGTAGTAGTAGGGGGTATTGAAGAAGTCACCGCCCCAATCGTGGGAATACGGGAGACCAAGCCCGCCACCGCCACCGGTCACCTTGACCAGGTTCTCGGCGAGGAGCTGCATGATGAACATGAAGGCGATGGTCACGATGACGAAGGTCGCGGCCCGGGTTCGCAGGGCGATCCAGCCGATGCCCACCGCGAGCAGCGCGGACAGCAGGCCGGCCACCGGGACCAGGACAAATGGCCCGTAGCCGGGCGTGAGATTGAGGTGGACCAGCATCAAGCCGAGGCCATAGGCGCCAAAGCCGAAAAAGGCCGCATGGCCCAGCGAGATGTACCCCGTGTAGCCACCCATGATGTTCCAGGCCGTTGCCAGCCCGATGTACATCACGGTGAACACGGCGATGTTGGTCGTCGCCGGGTCGGGCGCAACTAGCGGCAGCAGCAGTGCCACGATCGCCAGCGCGAGCAGGCCGAACAGCTTGAGCGGCCCCCACCCTACCCTCCCCCGCAAGCGGGGGAGGAAGTTGCCCCTCATATGCGGTCTCGGACCCGCACGCCGAACAGGCCTTGCGGGCGGAAGATGAGGACGACCACCAGGATCACGAAGAAGACGAAGCTCGCCCAGACCGGCGAGACGACGACGGCGGTGATGTCTTCGGTGACCAGCATGATAAGCGCCGCGATGATCGCACCGCGCAGGCTGCCGAGTCCTCCCAGGACGATGATGGTGAGCAGTCGCGAGATCAGGTCATAGTGGCTGCCCGGGTTGAAGGCATTCGTGATGCCGAAGACGACGCCACCCGCCGCCGCGGTGGCGACGCCGATGCCGAAGGCAATCGCCGACACCCGGTCGACGTCGACGCCGATCAGCTGCGCGGCGGTGCGGTTGAGCATGGTGGCCCTCAGCGCGCCGCCGAAGGAGGTCCGGTAGATCACCAGGAAGAGCGCGCCGAGGATGGCGATACAGAGCAGGAAGCCGAAGACATAGACGTAGGTGATGTGAAAACCGAAGAGGGCGAAGCTGGCGGTCTCATACCAGGCGCGCAGTTGCACGTAGTTGGTGGTGAACACGTAGCCGAGCACTCCCTCGATGCCGAGGGCAAGGGCGTAGGTGACGAGCACCGAGAGTGCCTCGCGGTCGGTCTTGAGCGGTCTGATGAAGATGATCTGCAGGATGACGCCCAGCCCGAACATCAACGGCATCGTGATGACCAGGGTGAGGAGCGGATCCAGCTGCCATGAGCGGGAGAACGCGAAGCTCAGGTAGGCGCCAAGGATGACGAGGGCGCCCTGGCCGACATTGATGATCCGCATGACGCCGAAAATCAGCGTCAGGCCCGACGCCATCAGGGCGTAGACACCGCCCGTCAGGATGCCGAGCGCCGCCGCTTCGAGAACCAACGTCATGGTGAACTAGGGTGGAGAGGCCCCCACCCTGACCCTCCCCCGCAAGCGGGGGAGGGATTTATTCGGGCCATGGGGTCCGGGTCACGCCCTCAGCTTAGGGCTACTGCCAGTTGGGTTTCGGGTACTCCGGCTTGGCGGCGGCGACGCTCGGCGGATAGACGAATTTCGCCGCTCCACCCTGCCATTGTTCGATGTAGACGCCCACGCCGCCCTGCGGCTTCCCGCTGCTGTCGAACGACATGGGGCCCTGGATCGTGTTGTACGTGCCGGAATGCAGCGCCGTGATCAGCGCCTTGTTCTCGATGCTGTTCGCCTTCTTCGATGCCTGGTCGACCACCTGGCCGACGCTGTACGCCTCGGCAGCGTCGGCGCTGATGTCGCCGGGAGCCCCACCGTATTTGGCGACGAACTCGCTGACGAACTTATCATTGCCGTAGGCCTTGGCGTCCGGGGTCCAGCCAGCCGGGACCATGATCCCCTCGGTGTTGCCGGCGCCGACCTTGTCGGCGAAGTCCTTGCCCTGGTCGGGGCCGGTGGTTTCGATCAGCGATTTCGGGTTGTAGTGCTGCTGCTGGAAGGCCTTGACGAACGCGACCGCGTCGGGCTCCTGCGTGCCGAGGATCACGACGTCGGCGTTTGCATGGACGACCTGCAAGGCGAGCGGTGTGAAGTCGGTCGTCTCCGCCGGATAGACCTTGTAGGAGGCGGTCGTGACGCCGCCGGCCTCGAGCAGGGTCTTGGCCTTGTCGACTTGTGGCTGCGTGAAGGGATCGTCCTGGGTTGCGTAGGCGGCGGTCTTCGGCTTCTGACCGCTGGGGAGCGAAAGCAGCCATTTCGTGTAGCTGACCAGGTTATCCTCCACCGCCGCGGGCTGCACGAAGAAGATGCTGTGCAACCCCCGGCTTTTGACCGCTGGGGAGCGAAAGCAGCCATTTCGTGTAGCTGACCAGGTTATCCTCCACCGCCGCGGGCTGCACGAAGAAGATGCTGTGCAACCCCCGGGTGAAGACCGCTGGGCCGCCGCCGGCAGGCTCCGGGAACGCGTAGTTATAGCGGTCGGTCACGGTTGAGGCCGGGATGGTGAGCAATGAGCTGAACGGACCAAAGACCAGAGCCACCTTGTCCTGGGTGATCAGCGTCTGGTAGTTGGTCACGACCTGCTGCGTGCTGCTGGCGTCGTCCACGTATTTCATCGTGACCTTGTGCCCCAGCAGGCCGCCGTTCTTGTTGATGTCCTGCGCCCATAGGTCGTAGCCCTGCACGAGTGCCTTTCCGTCACCCGAGAAGTCGCCGCTAAGCGAGACGGATACCCCGATGGTGATGGGAGCGGCCGACCCCGGCGTCGTGGAGCTGCCCCCACAAGCCGCCAACAGCAGGCCGAGGCCCACGCATGTGAACGATAGGGGCTTGCGCATACTCCCTCCTTGATCTGGACAAACGATTGCCTTATGTTAAACAGGCACCAAAACGATGTCAATCTACTTCCACCGATGCCCATCACGCTGAAGCAGCTCGCCGACCGGGTCGGCGTCCATGCCTCGACCATCTCCCGGGTGGCCAACAACGACCCCGGCTTGCGCATCTCGCCGGCGACCCGGAGCCGGATCGAGGCGTTGTTGCGCGAGACCGAATACCGGCCGAACGGGATCGCCCGTGGCCTCAAGCTACAGCAGACACTGGCCCTGGCAGTCGTCATCCCTGACGTGACGAATCCCCTCTTCGCTGCCCTCTTTCGAGGGGTCGAAGATGGCGCCTCGCCACGCGGCTACAACGTCGTGCTCTGCAATACGGATGGCAGCCCGGACCGGCAGCGCGCGCACCTGGCCAGCCTCACTGCGCGGCGGGTCGACGGCGTCATCCTGGCCAGCACGTTTCTGCGCGACCCATCCGTTCGCTGGCTGCGTCAGCAGCGGATCCCTCACGTGCTCGTCAACCGCTTCAGCGACGACGGCCTCGATCCGTTCGTCGGCTCGGATGACGTCATGGGCGCGAAGGTCGCCACCCAGCACCTCTACGGCCTGGGTCACCGGCGCATCGCGCATCTCGCCGGGCAGCCCACCGTCAGCACCGGCGTCCTTCGCCGGCGCGGCTACCTGGCCGCCCTCGCCGAGGCGGGCCTCAAAGCGGACCCGGAGCTGGTCGTCGAGTCGGGCTATGTCGAGGACGGCGGCGCTCGCGGCACCGAGCGATTGCTGTCGATGCGGGACCGGCCCACTGCGATCTTCGCGGTCAACGACATGGCGGCGGTGGGCGCCTACAGCGTCGCCCGCCGGCTCGGCCTCCGCATTCCCGATGACCTGGCGGTGGTCGGCTACAACAACATTCCGCTGGCCCGTCGGCTGATCCCCGGATTGACCACCGTCCATGTCCCGGCGCACGAGTTCGGGATCATGGCAACCCGCCTGCTGCTCGATCAGATCGAAAGCCAGCAGCGGCCGGCGCGCCAGGTCGTCTTCCAGCCGGAGTTGGTCGTGCGCGGATCGACTGTGGTCGGGACCGATGTGGAGCTGGCGCCCGCGGCGTCGATGCGGGAGTAGACGGTTTGACAGTGAAAATAGTGGCTGGTATGGTAAGCAAACGTTTGCGCAAGCCGGGGCGACGGGGAGGGCATTGATGAAAACACATTCGCCGAACAGCCACCGTTTGGGCTGGATTGGCACCGGGCGGATGGGCACCGCGCTCGTGGCTCGGCTGCTGCAGCGCGGCGTCGATGTGACGGTGTACAACCGCACCCACGCCAAGACCGAATCCCTGGCGAAGCTGGGTGCGCACGTCGTCCGCCGGCCGGTCGACCTGGCCGACCGCGACATCGTCATCACCACCGTCTCCGACTCGAAGAACTTCGTCGAGGTGGTGGCCGGCCCACACGGCCTGCTCTCCGAGGGCACGCGCGCCCCTTCCCTCCTCATCGATGCGTCGACCGTGTCGATGGAGGTCTCCGCGCAGGTGCGGGCGACGGCGCAGCGGATGGGGACCGCCCTGCTGGCCGCTCCGGTGAGCGGCAATCCGAATGTGGCTCGCGCCGGCCGGCTCGCACTGGCGGTCTCGGGACCGCGCGACGCCTTCGAGACCGCGCTGCCGTACCTGAAGATGATGGGCGCCCGGGTGACCTACGTTGGCGATGGCGAGCGCGCTCGACTGGTCAAGATCTGCCATAACCTCGTGCTCGGGGTCGTCACCCAGATCCTGGCCGAGACCACGGTGCTCGCCGAACGCGGCGGCATCACCCGGGCCGATTACCTGGACTTCATCAACGGCAGCGTGATGGGATCGACCTTCAGCCAGTACAAGACCCCCGCCTTCGTCAACCTGGATTTCACCCCGACGTTCACCGGCCATCTGCTCCGCAAGGATTTCGAGCTGGGGCTGGACGCCGCCGGGCAGCTCAAGGTGCCAGTGCCCGTCTCATCCCTGGTGCACGAGATCATCGTTAAGCTGATCGACGCCGGCCTGGGGGACGGCGACTTCGCGGCGTTGCTCGAGCTCGAGGCCCGCGCGGCGAATCTTAAGCTGGTGCCGGACACCCGTCCAGTTTCCGATGGGCTCGCGCCCGAAAATGGCGACCGTGGCACGGTCTGAATTCACGATCTCCTCGGTGCCAGCGCCGGGACGCATGCATGTCGACTGGGAAGAACGGGTCGACTTTCGCCGGCTGCACACGTACCGGCTTGGGCGCGCGCAGCAGGCGATCGCGAACGCCGGGCTCGGCGCCGTGCTCGTCTTCGACATGAACAACATCCGCTACATCACTAGCACCACGATCGGCGAGTGGGCGCGCGACAAGGTTGCGCGGTTCGCGCTGCTGGTCCGTGGCGGCGATCCGATCCTCTGGGACTTTGGTTCGGCGGCGAAGGCCCACCGGCTGCACGCGCCCTGGCTCAAGCCGGAAAATTCGCGCGCCGGCATGACCGGTTTGCGCGGGTCGGTCGCGCCGGAGGTTGGCTTATCGGACGACGTCGCCCGCACCGTCAAGGAGATCATGCGGCAGCAGGGCGTAGCCAATGAGCCGCTCGGGGTCGATATCGCCGAAATGCCGATGGTCTTCGCCTTGCAGAACTGCGGTATCAAGGTGGTCGACGCCCAGCAGGCCATGCTCGACGCTCGCCAGATCAAGTCGCAGGACGAGATCACGCTGCTAAGCATGTCGGCGGCGCTCGTCGATGGCGTCTACCAGACGATTTACGAAGCCCTCAAGCCGGGGATCCGCGAGAACGAGCTGGTGGCGATCGCAAACAAGCAGCTCTACGACATGGGCTCGGACGATGTTGAGGCAATCAACGCTGTCTCCGGCGAGCGTTGCAGCCCGCATCCGCACGTGTTCTCCGATCGGTTGATCCGTCCCGGCGACCAGGCCTTCTTCGACATCATCCAGGCCTACAACGGCTACCGGACCTGCTACTACCGGACCTTCAGCGTCGGCCGCGCCACCCAGAGCCAGCGCGACGCCTACAAGAAGGCGCGCGAGTGGATCGACGCGGGGATCGAGATGGTCAAGCCTGGCATCAGCACGGACATGATCGCGAAAGCCTGGCCGAAGGCCCAGGATTTCGGCTTCGAGAATGAGATGGAGGCGTTCGGTCTCCAATTCGGACACGGCCTCGGCCTGGCCCTGCACGAGCGACCGATCATCAGCCGCCTCAACTCGCTCGACCACCCGGTCGAGCTGAAGGAAGGCATGGTCTTCGCGCTCGAGACCTACTGTCCGGCGTCAGACGGCCATTCCGCGGCTCGCATCGAGGAGGAAATCGTGGTGACGGCCACGGGTCACGAGGTAATCACCCTCTTCCCCGCCGAGGAGCTCGTCATCGCGAACGCCTATTGAGCGCCCGGGTCGAAAAACCGCCGGCGGCTGAGGTCGATCGCCCGACGCGGCTGCGGCTCTATCAGTTGATGGTCGAGCTGCGCGATTTCGAGCAGCGCGCCTACGAGCTGTTCCTCGAGAACCTGGTGCGCGGCACCAGCCACCTCGCGCTCGGTCAGGAGGCCATCTCCGCCGGTTATGCCGTGGCGATGCGCGCCGATGACTACACCTTCTGCACCTATCGCGGCCACGGCCACACGCTGGCTCGCGGCGCGTCCATGGCCGCCGCCATGGCGGAATTGCTCGGGCGGGGTAACGGCATGCTGCATGGCAAGGGCGGATCGATGCACCTGACGGACGTCAAGCACGGCGCGATGGGCTCCTACGCCATCGTCGGCGCGCACTTGCCGATCGCGGCCGGCGCCGCCTGGTCGGCCCAGGTTCGCAAGTCCGGACAGGTCGCGGTCTGTTTCTTCGGTGATGGCACGACCAACATCGGTGCCTTCCACGAGGCCCTCAACCTGGCGGTGATCTGGAAACTGCCAGTGGTCTTCGTCTGCGAGAACAACCAGTACATGGAGTACACCCCCATCCGATCCGTGACCGCCGTCGAACATCCTGCAGCGGACCGGGCGTCGGCCTACGGGCTGGAGCCCATCCTGGTCGACGGCAACGACGCCGATGTGATGTACGAGACGGCACGCCAGACAATCGATACGGCCCGCACTGGCGGCGGGCCCTCCCTGGTCGAGGCGCTGACCTATCGCCACGGCGGTCATTCGCGCGCGGACCCGGCGAAGTACCGGCCGGACGCCGAGGTGCGCGAATGGCTGAGCCGCGACCCGGTCACGCGCTATCGCGAACGGCTGCTGGCCGCCGGCATCGGCGAGGCCGAGGTGAACGAGATCGAGACGCGCGCCCAGCAGAAGGTCGATGCCGCCACCGAGGAGGCGCGCAAGGGCGCCCCCGCCGCGGTCGACGGGATCGAGCGCCAGGTCTGGAGCGATGGAGGCGCGGCATGGCGGAACTGAGCTTCCGCGAGGCAATCGCGGCGGGCATCGCGCAGGAGATGGAGCGTGATCCGATGGTCTACTTCATCGGCGAGGACGTGGGCGCCGCCGGCGGTGTCTTTAAGGCAACCGTGGGCTTGTTCGAGCGCTTCGGCCCGGATCGGGTCCGCGACACTCCGATCTCGGAGCAGGCGATCATCGGGGCCGCCATGGGCGCAGCAATGACCGGACTGCGGCCGATCGCGGAGATCATGTTCTCGGACTTTCTCGCGACCTGCTGGGACATGATCGCGAACCAGGTCGCCAAAACACGGTACATGACCGACGGCCAGGTGTCGATCCCACTCGTGATCCGCACCGCCAACGGCGGCGGCACCCGTTTCGGTGCCCAGCACTCGCAGAGCCTGGAGAACTGGGCGATGGCCGTGCCCGGCCTCAAGGTGGTGGCGCCGTCGACGCCGGCGGACGCCAAGGGGCTGCTGGCCGCGGCCATCCGCGATCCGGATCCGGTGATCTTTTTCGAGCAGAAATCCCTCTACGGCGTGAAGGGCGAGGTTCCCGACGGCGAACACGTCGAGCGGCTCGGCGAGGCGAAGGTGCGGCGCGACGGCAACGATTGCACCATCGTTGCGTTGGCGGCGATGGTGCCAAAGGCGATGCAGGCCGCCGAGCAGTTGGCGGCTGACGGTATCCAGGCGACCGTCGTCGATGTCCGCAGCCTCGTCCCGCTCGATACCCAAACGATCCTGCGCGAGGTGGTCAAAACCGGCCGGCTGTTCACGGTCGAGGAGAATCCGCGACTGTGCGGCTGGGGCGCCGAGCTGGCCTCCATCGTGGCCGACGAGTGCTTCGACGACCTGGACGGACCGATCGTGCGCATCACCACGCCGCACGTGCCGCTGCCGGCCGCCGACGTCCTGGAGGACGCGGCGATGCCGTCGGTCGAGCGGATTCGACAAACCGTGCGCAGCTCGATGCGATAGCCGACCGGGCTTACGCCGCTTTCGACGATCGGGCGTGGTACCAGCGCACGAACTCGGCCGCCGGCAACGGCCGGCAAAGGTAATAGCCCTGGGCCAGGTCGCAGCCCTGGGCTGACAGCATCTCCCAGGTTGAGGCTTCCTCGACGCCTTCCGCCACCGCGACGAGTCCGAGCGCGTGGGCGAGGTCGATCGTCGATCGCACGATCAGCCCGTCCTTCTTCTTCGACGGCATATCGGTGACGAAGGTCTTGTCGATCTTGAGCTCATCGATCGGCAGCCGCTTCAGGTTGGTCAGGGACGAAAAGCCGGTGCCGAAGTCATCGATCGACACGCGCACGCCCATGGCCTTGAGCGGCGCCAGCACCTTGAGGGTTTCCTCGGCATCGGCCATTAGCGTGCTCTCCGTGATCTCGACTGTCAGCCAGTCGGGCGGCACCGTGTACATCTCCAGGACCCGGGTTACGCATTGGAGGAGCTCGGGATCCTGCAGGTTGCGGATCGACAGGTTCACTGCCATGCGAAGCGTGATGCCCTCGCGCCACCAGCGGTCCTGTTGCTGGATGGCCGCCTCGATGACGCGGCGACCGAGCGGCCGGATGAGGCGCGACTGCTCCGCCAGCGGAATGAAGCGATCCGGCGCCAGCAGCCCGTGACGAGGATGTGGCCAGCGCACGAGCGCTTCGACGCCGATGACCTCGCTCGTTCCGCAACGAAGCACGGGCT
>VBFR01000252.1 GCA_005889345.1 Chloroflexota bacterium | reverse complement strand
GCTCGAGCTTCGACTATGGAGGAGCACCGTCAAGTAATATTCCGGATCCGGCCAGCCCGCAATCCAGTTCCAGAGGATCGCATCAGCGATCTCGCTGAACCGCATGTTCTCCCGGATCGGCCGCTCGATGATTTCCACCGGCATCCGAAGGACGTCCTGCCACCCTCCAACGAGGGTCTCCAGGTGGATACCACGCTGTTCCGTCGCCACAAACAGGCGGAATGGGGATCGGTGCGAGGATTGCGCGAGCAAACTACGTGCCTGATCAGGATCGAAGGGGCGCGCGATATCCGGGGTGTGACCGGGCAGGCCGGGCGGCACCAGACCGCCGGTGGCCACCGCCTGATTTGGAAGGAGAACCGCTTGCAGCCCCGCGCGGTCGGTAGCGTGCGCGAGCGCGTGCCGAAAGCCAGCGTCGGCCCGGCCACCACCGAAGATCACACTCACGGTCGCCACCGGGGCTCCCATCAACATCTCGACCCCGGCTGTCTCCGCCTCCCGCAGTCCCACCCAGTTCACGCTTGGCGCGATGACGTCAAGTTCGCCCCGTCGCAGGGCGGCCACCGCGTCACCGGCGACGGCCGGCACCCACTCGGCGCGGGCGACGTTGCCGCCGTGCCGCCGCTGATAGCCGAGATTGCGTTCGATCACGACCCGGTCCGCCTCGAGGCTGACCACGCGAAACGCGCCGCTCGGTTCAAGATCTGGGCGAACCGCGCCAAAGAGCGGGTAGCCGAACAACCAGATAAACCGCGGCGAGGGCTCGCCCAGCCGGAATTCGAGTGTTCGCGCATCGAGCGCCTTGATCCCGACCGCACCGGCATCGCTCAGCTCGCCGCGCGCGTATCGCTGCGCGTTCTCGAGGAGGAACAGATGAATCGCCTCGGTCGACGGATTTGGGGGCTCTAGGAGATGCAGATAATTCCAAACGACGTCGTGCGCCGTCAGCGGCCGGCCGTCGTTCCACTGAAGCCCCGGCTTCAGTCTCATCACGTATCGCAGCCCATCATCACTGACCTCCCACCATTCAGCGAGTCCGGGCACCATGTATGGCCCTGGGCGGGGCGTCATCAACCGGTCGTACAGCTGGACCTGCACGCGGACGTTCGTCGAGTACATGGAGACGAACGGATCCACGACCCAGGGCATCTGGTTGACGCCGATTCTCAGGGTCGCCGTGGCCACCGGGTTCGCGTTAGCCGGCGGCGACCAGCGCGCGAAGGCCGACTTCCAGGCTTCGTTGGTCTCGCGATAGCGCATTGCCATGTGCAGCGTTGTGGCCAGCTGGAAGAGAAGCTCCGAGGCGTCCTGTTGTCGGCCCGCCTTCATCAGGAGCGGGATCAGCTGGCGGTAGTGGCCGGCCGCTTCGTCGAGCGCCCATTCGCTGAGGGCGCGGTCGCCGGCGAGCTTCAGGGACGCCACCGCCTTCTCATAGTCGGCCGCAGCGATCCAGTGGTGGGCGATCAGGCCGTAGACCCGCTCCGGTCGTTTGCCGTAGTAGGACTCGTACCACTCCGCGGCGCGTCGGTGCAGGAGGGCACGCCTCGGCGTGACCAGGGTGCGGTAGGCGGTTTCCTGGATGAGCGCGTGCTTGAAGCGGTAAACGGGTTGGCGCCCGGCCGACTCTTCCCGCAGCAGGTCGAGCCGCAACAAATGATGGACCGCCTGGCGCAGCTGCGGCAGCTCGAGGCCCGACACCGCCTGGAGCAGTTCGAGACCAAAAGTGCGTCCCAGCACTGAGGCTGAGGTGACCACCTCGCGCCATTCCGGCTGGAGACGGTCGATCCGGGCGATGATCACCCCTTCGAGCGTTGGCGGAACTTCGAGCGAGTCGACGCCGGTGAGCTTCCACCGGCCGTTCTCGGGCACCAGTGCTCCGCTATCGATCAGGGACCGCACCATCTGCTCGAGGTAGAACGGGTTGCCTTCGGCGAATCCAAGGAGTCGGTCCGCGAGGTCTTCAGGTAGGACTCGGTCGCCGGTCAGCGAGGACAGCAGGGCGGCTTCGGAGTTGCGAGCCAGGGGTTGCAGCGCGACCTCTCGGAAGAGGTGACGGTATTCCCGCGCAGCTTTCTCTCGCAAGAGCCACGAGGGGTGGTCCGTTTCCGGCCGGTGGCTAATCATGAGCATCACTGGCGCCGACTCGGCAATCTCGAGGACCCGTTCGGTCAGCGCGAGCGAGGTGGGATCGGCCCAATGCAGGTCGTCGAGCGCGATCACCAGGGGGCGCTCGCCGGCAAGGTGACCGAACAATTCGGTGACGACCTCGAACGTCCGGTACTGCAGGGATTCGGGCGAAAGCGATTGCAACCGGACGGACGCCTCGGATTCGAGGGTCAGTCCGAGGATGGTGCCCAGGTACGGATAGACCTCGAGGGCGTGTCCGGGAAACGACTCTTCAGCCTTTCGCCGAAGCTTGACCCGCACGCGGAGCTCGGGATCCGTTGCGCTGACGTCCAGCCAGTTGCGGAGTAGATCGCGGTAGGGCCAGTAGGGCAGCGCATCTCCATAGGAGACACATCGCCCGTCGAGCCAGGTCAAGTCTCTTCCCGATCCCAGGTTCTCCAATGATGAAGAAGACGCCTCCACTCCCAGTGTCGAGCCGCTCGATCAGCTCGAGTCCGACCGCCAGCTCGCCGTCCCTGCCGACCATCGGCGCGGTCGGCTCGACCACGGTTCGCGTGCCCGTCCCTTCGATCGGACTGAGAACCGAGTAGGCGACCATCGCCGTCGACTTGCCCTTCAGCTCCAGGGTGACTGGCGGGCCCCAGTCGAACAGCGGCTGCACCTGGCGACGCGTGGCATCGGAGACGAGCACGCCGGCGGGAGCGGCCGCGGCCTGTAGCCGGGCGGTGCTGTTGACCGTATCGCCCATGGCGCTGTACTCGACGCGGCTGCCCGCACCGACTTTGCCCACGACGACCTCGCCGGTGTGAATGCCCACCCGCATGGAAAAGTCGAGGTTGAAGCCGCGTCTTACCTCCTCGGCGTACTCGCGAATGCTAGCGATGATGTCGAGAGCTGCCCGCACCGCACGCTCCGGGTCATCCTCGTGCGCAATCGGGGCGCCAAAGAGCGCCAGCAGGCCGTCGCCGGCCAGGGCTCCGATGGTGCCCCCATACGTTTCCACCGCGGTCACGGCGCGGCCGACCGCCTCGCCGATCACCAGCTTGGCTTCCTCGGGATCGAGGCGCTCGGAGAGCGCCGTCGAGCCGACGACATCAGCGAACATGGCGGTAACGATGCGGCGCTCCTCGCGCAGCTCGGCCACGCCGCCGATTATGCTCTACGGGGCCCTACCCCTTCCCCTCCAGGGGAAGGCGAAATGGCTCCTCGGCCAGAGGGCCGTATCTGAACTCAGTTGGGGTTCGAAACTTGTCCGGTTGGGGTCGTTCGAATCTCAGGCCGCCCGAAGCGGATGTTGCCGTGCCTGTTCGTAAAGCGGCTCCGGAGCCATGTCAATCCCGTTAGGCCAAACGATGGTTGCGGCTTCCGGATCGACGCGAACCTGAGTAAAAAAGGCCGGATCGCTGAGCGGTTCCAAAACACCCATCGACGTCCTTGAAGTGAAGTCGACGTCACCCCACGGTGCCGTCGTCGAATAGCAGGCGGAGACGGTAGTCTTCCACGACCGCGACGCCGACGATGGCGGGCAGCTTTGGCATGTCTACATCCTATGGCAGTGGTGCAATAGGCAGCAGAGTTTCGAGGCGAAGAGCACGCTCCCAGTTTGCCAGGATCTCGGTGCGATGGAGTTCGATCCATTCCCTAACCAGGCCAAGAGGCGGTGGCTCCAGAGCACCGACTAACAGCGCCCCGTCGACTTAAATCGACGCCCGCTGGCCCGCGCGATGGGCGTGGACATGCGCCACCGAATGATCTGCTTCGTTCCAGTACATGTAGATGGCGATGCCATAGAACGAAGAGATTCGGGGCATAGCGACAAGAGGTTAATTGCCGACCGGCCCGAAGCGTCGACCGTATTTGAGAAGGACCGGTGGTATTTGCGCCTCCGAGCCCGCTCGGGGTCGCCGTGATTCGCCTGCAACGTAAGGCTTGGCTCGGCGATGCTCACTCCCCGGCACCCTCCTACTTCTTGATAGTGCATTGGTGTCAGCTAAAGGGTGGGCCGGGGGCGAGTGAATCCGCCCCCAAGCCCACACGGCGACGTGACGGTGATCGCGGCTTGGTTATGGAAATCGCGTGCCCAAAACACCTGTCGCAACTTGCCTGAATCACATTGGACTGACCCGATCTGAGCGTTCCAATTTGTAAGGGGACGTAATGCTTTTCGTAAGGCGGCGGAGTCGAGGGGCAGACGGCATCGGGCAGACGGTGACCGAGTTCGCCATTGTCATGCCGGTTCTCTTCATGCTCATGCTCGGGCTGCTGGACGGCTGCCTCGTCATGTTCAGCGTGGGAACGGCTCGCT